>CAYJQR010000060.1:0-12383 GCA_964372345.1 uncultured Planctomycetia bacterium
CTCTCCTCTGCGTCCCCAAATGCCCCTACCGCCGATGAACTTGCGGAATCGCTGAGTTTTTTCAATCTTAGGTGATTTTCAGAGGAAGCTCTGGTATAATAATTTTCTCTATTAGAGGTTATTGTAAGGAGTCTGAAACGATGCAGATCCCTTGGATGGATTTCAGTCATCAATTCAACGGACAAAAACAGGTTTACTGGCGGCTTATTCAACAACTGAACCGCCGCGGTGACTTCATCTTAGGAGAAGAAGTAGCCCGCTTCGAACAAGAATTCGCCAAGTACTGCGGCGCTCGGTATGGCATCGGCGTCAATTCAGGAACCGACGCGATGTGGTTGAGTCTGACTGCGCTGGGAATCGGCCCAGGAGATGAAGTGATTACCTCTTCTTTTACCTATATCGCGACCGCCATCGCGATCGCGCTGGCAGGGGCTAAACCGGTGCTGGTGGACATTGATCCTGTCAGCTATAACCTCAATCCCAAGCAAGCTGCCGACGCCGTTACCCCAAAAACGAAAGCGATTCTGCCGGTTCATCTGTATGGACAGGCGGCTGACATGATGGAACTCAAAGCTCTGGCTAAACGCCGCAAACTGTGGCTGATTGAAGACGCCGCTCAGGCTCATGGCGCGGAATATCGAAATCGCAAAGTAGGGAATCTGGGAGACGTGGGTTGTTTCAGTTTCTACCCGACGAAAAACCTTGGCTGCTGGGGAGACGGCGGCATCGTGGTTACGAATCTGAAATCGGCAGCGGACCGGTTGAGAATGCTCAGGGACCATGGCCGGAAAGAAAAATACCTCAATCTGGTGCCGGGGCAGAACTCCCGTTTGGATACCCTGCAGGCCGCCATTCTGCGGGTGAAGTTAAAATCGCTGGACCGCTGGAATCAAAAAAGAAGAGAACTCGCCCGGTACTACACGCGGCAAATACAAAAACACGCCCCCGGCGTCGTCACTCCCGTTGAACAACCCGGAAAAGATCATGTGTACCATCTGTACGTGGTCCGGGTGAAAAACAGAGATCAAATCCAGAGCCGATTGGCTTCGCGCGGGATTCAAACCGTCGTCAATTATCCAAAACCCTACTATCTTCAACCGGCCTTTCGATACTTGGGCTACCGCAGGGGCGCATTTCCAGTGACTGAACAGGTTTCAGACGAAGTTCTGTCGCTCCCCCTCTATCCGGATTTATCCAAACAGAAGATTGATTACATCGTGCGGCAACTGGTTCATATCACAAGGAGATACTAGAAGATGAAAGAAGTGGTTCAACAAATCGGCAAGATCAAGGAATACTATGAAGATCGTTCCAAAAGTTTTCGCGGGCAGGCGATTGTCTCCATGCCGGACCAGTTTCTGATTGATCTAGAGAATCAGGCGCTTCGGAAATATTTGACCCGTCGCGGCCCACTCCTCGACGCCGGATGTGCCAATGGTTATTCCACCCTGGAATTCGCCAAAACCCGCCCCTCTATTTCCGTTCGTGGAGTGGATTATTCGGAGGCGATGGTTCAAGACGCGAAGGAACTGCTCGCGAAATCGCCGCGGCAGATTCAGAAACGGGTTTCGTTCGGGTTTGGAGACGTCCTGGGCCTCAAAGAAAAAGATTCCCGGTATGATCAGGTCGTCTCGAAACGATGCATTATCAATCTCCCGAGCTGGGAACTTCAGCAAAAGGCGCTTCAAGAATTTATCCGGGTCTTGAAACCAAAAGGAACCCTGCTCTTGTCGGAGGCCTCAGAGCAGGGGTGGAGGAACATGAACCGGCTCCGAAAGGAGTTCGGGTTAAATGAAATCCCGCAGCCGTGGCACAATCTCTACCTCGATGAAGAGAAACTCTTCTCCTACCTTAAACCATGGATGAAATTAGTCGAGAATATCAACTTCAGCAGTACCTATTACATCGGATCGCGTGTTTTTCATCCTTTCATCATCGGTAAAGATAAAGAACCCCGTTTTGATTCGGAGATTAATAAACTCTTTACTCTTTTCCCGAGCGTCGGAGACTACGGCACTCAGAAACTGTATGTTTTTCAGAAGGAGCCGCGGTGAAAATTCTAGTCACAGGGGGCGCTGGGTTTTTGGGTTCTTTTCTGGTTGATAAATTATTAGGGCGGGGAGATGAAGTCGTCGCTCTGGATGATGTCTCCTCCGGCGGTGAGGATAAAATCCTCCACCATTTCAAGAACCCCCGTTTCCGGTTTGTCCGGGATTCCATCCTCAACCGGGAGATCGCCGATAACCTGATCAGCCAGTGCGACCAGGTGTATCATTTAGCGGGAGTGGTCGGCGTTCATCATTACGTGATCAATCCTTACGCCGTCTTGAATGTCAACGTCAATGGAACCCAGCTCGTTCTCCAGCTCGCTCAAAAATACAACAAAAAAGTTTGCTTTACCTCCACCTCGGAAATCTACGGGCGGAGCACGAAGATTCCTTATTCGGAAGATGATGACCGCATTCTTGGATCGACCGCGATTGACCGATGGTGTTATTCGACCTCGAAAGCGATTGGGGAACATTTCTGTTTTGCTTATAAAAAACTTGGATCGCGAGTCTCCATTGTCCGTTACTTCAACGTCTACGGCCCCCGGATGGACCGGCTTGACACCGGAAGAGTCGTCACTATTTTTCTGGGACAGATCCTGCGGGGCAAACCTGTCACCATCATTGGGGACGGGAGCCAAACTCGCTGTTTCACCTATGTGGACGACGCGGTGGAAGGAACCATCAAAGCCATGGAGACGGAAAAGGGAGAAGGAGAAGTTTTTAACATCGGCAGCAACAGAGAAACCTCCATGCTGGAACTGGCCAAGCGGATGATTCAGCTCTCCGGGTCAAACTCTTCCGTCCGTTTTGTCTCCCAGCGTGAAGTGTATGGCGACAGTTATGAAGATATCCAGCGCCGGGTCCCGGATATCCGCAAAGCGGAAAAGATTCTTGGGTTCAGAGCAGCCACAGAACTGGATGAAGGGCTCACGCGAACCATCGCGTGGTTTAAGGAAAATGGGTAATGCACATCGCGGTAATTTTCAATCTTTACCGGCCCGATACGATTGGCATTTACTTTGAACGAGCCCTCCGACAGCTGGGACATGAGGTCCTGCAGGTAACCCCCGGCCAACTGACGCGATTGACGACCCCCCGTGAACTTTATTTCCGCGTTGACGACGGAGACTACTCCTCCCCGCCGCCAAATCATTTGAGACCGGCCGTTTATTGGGTTTCGGACACCCACCTCGCTTTAAAAAAAATTAAACCCCTGTCCGTTCAGTACGATCTTGTCTTCTGTCCCATGAAGGAAGGGGTGGAATCGCTGAAACGCGCGGGAGCCGACGTGGTATGGATTCCCGGCGGATGCTGTGACCCCGAAATCCACAAACGGCTCGACAGGGAACGGAATTTAGATATCGGCTTTGTCGGGACAGACGGCGGAGTCCCGAGGAAGTTCTACCTTCAAGAGTTAAGAGAACGTTATCCCGATAGTTACATCGGGCACGCGGACTACCGGAAAATTTCTGACATCTACAGCCGCTCTAAAATCGGTTTCAGCTACGCGATCCATCAAGAAACATTGACCATGCGTTCTTTGGAGATCATGGCCTGCGGAGCACTCTGTTTAACGAATCCCCCTAAAGATGACACGCTTGAAGTATTAGGATTGCACGACCGCCGGCATCTGGTTTTGTATCACTCTCCACGAGAACTTCTGCGGTTAATCGATTACTATCTGACGCACGATCGGCAAAGAACAACTATCGCTGAGGAGGGATACAACAGGGCCGTCGAAAGACATACTTACCGGCATCAATTAGCCAAGATGCTGGAGATAATCGTTAAAAGAGGCCTTCTTTCCAAAACGAAGACAGCTTGAGTCTGAGCCGGACGATTCCCGCAATGGCGCTGGAGATGTTTCTGATTCGGAAAACTTTCGTTTTCCCATTGTCCCTGAGCCGGCAATTGAATCCTACCACGACGTACGAATACCCCTTTTTAATCAATTTCACCAAAGTCTCCATCATAAATCCAAACCCGCTGTCTTCTATCGGCAGTTCCTTAACGAGCGAGGTTCTGATCATGCAGGGGCCATTGTAATAGGGAATGTTTAATCCGAAAAGTAGATTAATCAAAGAAACATACGCGGATGAAATAATTCTTCTGATAAAAGGCCTGGCTTCCGGGTTTCGGACATAGGGAATGATGATGTCAGCTTCGTTCGTTTTATTAATAATGGCCTGTATGGTTTCAGGCGCGATTTCATTATCACCATGTACTAACAGATAAAAATCCTTGCCCGCGGCCCTCGCCCCTTCCCGATAACAAGCCCCTAACCCCCTGTTTTTATCGTGATGAAAAACTTTGATGGAAGAATCGCCGCGCGCCAGGTCATCGACGATGATTCCCGTCCTGTCCGTGCTGCCATCATTGTAAATTAAGATTTCGTAATCAGAAAAACGGCGGGAAACAACACTTTTAGCCGCCTTAACGGCCGCCGCGACATTATCTTCTTCATTCATGGCGGGGATGATAACAGAGATGGAGCCTGCTTTAGACATAAAATAACATCAGATGAAACTGACATGAGCGGGAGGATGCTTAATATCCCACAAATAGCGATTCACTTCATCCATCCTGCAATTTTTCCTGCATTCAGTGATGTCTAATTCATGTTCCACATAATCAATGCTCTTTTTCCGTTTTTCCCCCTCCCAAATCTCCGTGAACGTACTCTCGTTGATATTCCCATAACAAAACCTGTCGTCCTGCAGGTAGGCGCTGCAACCGTAAACAGCTCCGTCGGCCATGATGTAAGCCCAGAAATAGGGCGTCGCCTGGCATTTTGTGTAATAGTGCTCCGGCTCGGCTAGTTTGTCCATTGTATGGCGTCTGAACACCACATGGAAGTTCTCGTCGTTGAGTCCTTCCAGGGCGTCTGCCATCTGCAGATAATCATCATACTGCATTCCTTCATATTGCCGCGTGACGCTCATTTTATGCTGGGAATAAGGTTTGATGACCACATAATTCAATCCAATCTCTTTCCCGGTCTTTGCCAGCGTCAAAGCTCCACTCGCGTTTTCCGGCAAAAGAACCATTTGGGCCCCCAAGACGCACTCGGCATTTATTTCCCGCTTGATCTGCGCCGCTTTGGCAAGATTCGCGATCGCTCTTTCAAAATCCTGGGGTTTGGTCTGGTGAACTTTGGCATAGGTATCTTTGTCGCCGGCGTTGATGCTGGCTTTAATCCAAGCGGTATGGGCTAACGCCTCCCGGGCAAATTTTTCCGTCAGAGCGACAGCGTTGGTCGTAATAGAGGTCTCTATTCCAGATCGTTTGGTATGGACAATGATTTCGGCAAGATCTTTGTGCAGAAGAGGTTCCCCCTCTCCCGCGAACATAACGCTTCTAACTCCCCGCTCTCCCATTTCGGTAATGCGTGTTTTCAGCAATTCTGCGTCAAGAAAACGAGTTTTGTATCCAATGTAATCCACCGCGCAAAAACTGCACCGATGATTACAGGCTCCGGAAGGAGAAATTTCGACATAAATGGGATAGACGGTTTTTGTCTGATACAACCACTCATGGATTCTGTCCACATGGTAATTAATTTTATGGCTGTCTATCTTATATTTATCCATAGTCCTAACCTGTAACCGCTCCCTTCGAGGCGGAGGAAACCAATCGCGCGTATTTGGCCATGACGCCGTTCTTGTACCGAGGCCGCGGCGGTTTCCACTTGGCAAGACGCTTTCTGATTTCTCCCGATGACAGATCCACATCCAGCCGCCGCTTTGGAATATCAAAAGTAATCATGTCTCCTTCTTTGATCGCGGCGATCGGCCCGCCGCAAACCGCCTCGGGAGCCACATGTCCCGCCATCAGGCCATGCGTCGCTCCTGAAAATCGTCCGTCGGTTAAGAGAGCCACCGATTCTCCAAGCCCCTCTCCCACTAAAGCGGCGGTCACTCCGAGCATCTCCCTCATTCCCGGGCCTCCTTTGGGCCCCTCGCAGCGAATAACGACCACATCTCCTTCTTTAATTCTTTTTTTCTTCACCGCAGAAAAAGCATCCTCTTCACAATCGAAAACTCTTGCCGGGCCCCGATGGCTGAGACGTTTCTCTCCCGCTATCTTCAAAACAGCCCCTTCCGGAGCTAAATTCCCTTTGAGAATGACAAGGCCTCCGGTCGGTTTAAGCGGGTTGCGCAGTGTCCGAATAACCCATTGGCCTCTTTTCTCCTGGGCTTCTTTCGCTTCCTGGCCGATGGTCCTGCCAGTCACTGTCAGAGCCTCGGCGTGAAGCAGTTTCGCGTCCAATAATCTCTGGGTCACTAAACGCACCCCCCCTGCTTCGTAGAGATCCGTTGCCACAAATTTACCTCCCGGTTTCAGATCGCCAAGCAAGGGCGTTTTACCGCTGATCCGGTCAAAGTCATCAATGGAAAGCTTGATCCCCATCTCGCGGGCTACCGCTAAAAGATGCAAGACCGCGTTCGTGGAGCCGCCCGTCGTCGCTACTGAGGCAATCGCGTTCTCAAGAGAATGCCGCGTGATAATGTCGCTGGGGCGGATGTTTTTCCTGATGAGACTCAGAATCAGCTTCCCCGATTCAAAACAGGCCTCGTCTTTCTTAGGATCCATCGCGGGAATATCGTTGTAACCCATGGGCGAGATACCCATCACCGCGAAAGCAGTTGCCATTGTATTGGCGGTAAACTGTCCGCCGCAGGCCCCCGCGGCGGGACAAGCGCGGTCTTCCAATTCGCGCAGTTCCCGCGGAGTCATTTTGCCGGCATTGCATTTGCCCACCGCCTCAAAGACATCCTGGATGGTCACGTCTTTATGCTGGAATTTCCCTGGAGCGATAGAACCACCGTAGATCATCAGTGAAGGAACATTCACCCGGCAGAGCGCCATCACGGTCCCCGGGATCGTTTTGTCGCAGCCCGAAATGGCAATAAGCCCGTCGAAATAGTGCCCTCTGGCGACAAGTTCGATCGAATCCGCGATCACTTCCCGGCTCACCAGAGAGGTTTTCATCCCTTCCGTTCCCATCGTGATTCCATCGGAGATCACGATTGTGTTAAACTCGATGGGAGTACCGCCGGCCGAACGGATTCCTTCCTTGATCTTCTCGGCAAGCCGGCGCAAATGAAAGTTACACGGCGTTGTCTCGGTCCAGGTATTGGCGACCCCAATCATCGGCCTGCGTAAATCTTCGTCGGTGAGCCCCATTGACTTGAGCATCGCCCGCGCCGGCGCCCTTGAAATTCCTTCCGTGATGACCGAACTTCTCTGGTTTAGCTTTTTAATTTTTAACTACCTTTTGAGGGCGCCGCTTGCCGGCCGGACAAAAGTCCAATAATAATCGCCGTCATACCCTGTTTTTTTAAACAACTCCAGCCACTGATCCACCGAATAGACCGTTTTAATAATAGGGGCCCAAGCCAATAATCTTTCCCGTTCAACTTCATTGGTATAGGCATCCACCTGCACAAAGTATCTTCCGTTTTTGCCGATGCGCATGATTTCACGCAGGGCCTTCTCCGCTTTTTCGGGCGTCAGAAAATGAAGGGTGTTCATGGCGGACACGAAATCAAAAGAATGATCCGGATAGCAGCCAAGACTGTCAGCGCTGGCCAAAGAGACAAAAGGTCTGGCCGATTCAAAAGCGTTGGAGACGGCGTATGGGGAGACGTCGATGCCGTGGACGGTGATCCCAGGGCAGACCTGCATTAAATCCGCGACAAAAAATCCCTTCGCGCACCCCACATCCAGCACCCGGCTTTTCGAATCCAGGCCATAATGCCTGACGATCGTTTCAGAGATCGGTTTCCACCGACCGTCATACTGATACCCGCCATAACCGGTATCGCGAGTTCCGTCGAAATAAGTCATCCCGAATCCAGGATCCATTTTTCGGGGAAGACCGTCGTAAAGTTTTGGCTGGGCGTTCAAAAGATTAATGAGAGTTCCCACAACAAGCTCCCATCGGTGTTTTTTGCGCGGGGACTTCCGCGAATTCAAGCAGCTCAGGAAATTCTTTGATCCGTCTCTGCCAATAGTTGAACTTGGAAATGATATCCATAAATCTCCGCTGATAAAAACGGAATTGATTCTCTTCCTCCAGCAGGCGGTATCCTTTAGCCAGCGTAGCGCACATGGAGGCGTCATTAGGGTAGGCGTGTCCGATGGATTCAAACCATTTTACGATCTTCGCGACATTTCCTCCGGGCGCGAAATTAGGGTTCTCAAGAAAGTTCGTGATTAAATTAAAGGTAAACCAGATTTCCTTGATTTGTTCCTGGCTGGGGATTTCATCTTTGGGTAAATTGAAGATATCCCTTCCCGTGCGGATAGTATCCACGGACGGTTTAAAGTGATAGCCGAATTCTCCCCGCGCCGCGGCCCTTCCCGGGTTGAGAGTTTTGTCGTAATTCTCCACTTCCGTCCGCTCGTCCCCCAACTCCTTGAACACGGAAAACATCTCCGTCCCTTTGAGGGGCTGGCAGATATAGAAACTCGACCAGTCCCACTTCAATTCATTAGCGAAATTGAACGTATCCAGCATCTGGCCAAATGTCTCTTTTGGAAAACCGATGATGAAGTTGGCGCTGACAAAAACTTCCGGATATTTGCTAAAGATATAGCGGGCCCTTCGCAGTTTGGGTTTCGTCGTCGGCTTTTTGATCTTAGTGAGCATCGCGTCATTTCCGGATTCGATGCCGATTTTGAACGCCTTCAACCCCGATTTCACCATCCACTCCATGATCTCTTCGGTGACAGCGGCCGCGATCAGACCGTTGTTGCAAATCCACTCCAGCTCCGGCACTTCCTCCGCCAATCCCTTAAAAAGCTCCACTGTTCTTACGGGGTCCTTCAAGAGGTCGTCATCGAGCCAGTCGATCTGACGGATCCCCTTTTCACGAACAAGAAATTTTATCTCGTCAATGACGTTTTGAACATCACGCTGTCTCACCCCTAACCCGTTGAAGTCTCGAACCGTGCAGAAGGTGCAGCGAGCGCGACATCCTCGGTTTGTCAAAACGGTGGCAAACGGTTTCTCTTCTCCGTTGTACCGGGAAAAAGCCGCCAGGGAACCGTATTTGTAGTAGTCCCTCGCATTGATCAAGTCATAAAAAGGCCGGATATCCCAATCAATCGGAGGGGCTTCTTCGGGGGTTCCCAGTTCGTGCACCTGGCCGTTACTGCGGAAAGCGGCTCCCAACGGAAGAGCGAAGCCGTTCTTCCCGTAGACCGCTTCCAGAAACGATTTAAACTGAAGCTCGGCTTCCCGGCGGAAAACAATGTCACAGTAATTTTTCTCAAGCAACTCTACCGCGTCGTAGGTTGCTTGAACGCCTCCGGATAAAATGGGGATATCGGGAAAATGCTGGCGCAGCCACTGTGAAACGTCCATGAACAGAGGTTTAGTCGCGCCGAACATGCAGGTAATTCCTATGTGGGGGGCGTCGCAAGTTCCAATGGCGTCCGCCAATAATTCCTTCCAGACCTGATAAGAGAAATGGTTGCCTTGGGCCAAGCGGAGAATCTCAAAATTCAGGTCGATGATCTGGATTTTGATTTCCGGTTTCAATTGCCTGGCTACAGCCGCGATGTAGAGCAGTCCGACGGGAGGGAAAGCGTAATAACCCCGGTTTCTTGCCACGACAGGATCGAACACTTCTTCCGGCACCATCTGGGGATTGATTAAGATGAGTTCTTTGGGATTGGAGATCTTCAGGCCCGAGACAAATGCCCTAAACGCTTCAACACTTTCCTCCCTGGTTGTGACTGGAATCACCGCTTCCGGCATTAATTTACCATCCCTTCCTCATTAAGTTTCTTATATTATCATGTCACTTAAGCTGTTGTAAAGTCTTTTAAATATCCCCCCCCCCATTCTTGAGCAATCCGTAGAATTTCTTTTGTCATACAGCACCCTATGATATAATATTTCTCATCTCATTTTTTATATTCTAACTCAACGAGCGCTTAAAGTCATCCAGTGAGAAAACCTAACAGGGCAAGATATGAGAATCGCGGCTATTTTTGATAAGCGGGTGGAAGGTACCACCGGAATTTATGTCATCCGCGCGTTGCAACAATTAGGACATGAAGTGGACCACCATTGGCTGCGGGACGCTGATGAAATTCCGCAGAAATATGATCTTTATTTTCGTGTGGATCATGGGTATTATGAACGCGACCTGCCAAAAACTTTAAAACCATCTGTATACTGGGCTTTGGATATTCATCTAACGCATGGATTTACTGCGCTCAAACAAGGCTATCCTAACTATAATTTCCTCTTCGGCGCCCACAGAACTGAAGTTGAGAAATTAAAACTTCAAGGGATTCCGATCGAGTGGCTCCCCTTTGCCTGTGATTCTGAGATTCACTGTAAAAAAACGCAGCCAGTGGTCCGTGATATCGCCTTTGTGGGAGGAGATGATGGGGTACCCCGTAAATTTTTATTACAGGAGCTCAGAGAACGCTACCCTCAGAGCTTTATTGGACAGGCGCCTCATGAGCAGATGTCTGATATTTATAGCGGCGCCAAAATAGGGTTCAATTACTCGATTCAATCAGATATCAATATGCGTTTCTTTGAAGTGATGGCCTGTGGGGCGATGCTCTTAACCAATGCCCTGCCGAGAAAAGACTTAGAAATGTTAGACCTCTTACCGGGGAGAGATTTTGCGGAGTATCAGACTTTTGAAGAACTCTTTACCCAGGTGAATTATTATCTAACACATGAACAAGAAAGAAAAAACATTGCCCAAACGGGTTATCATCGGGTCCAAAATCATACCTATCGCCATCGGATAGCTAAAGCCATCCAAGTGATCACTCAATCCCGGAATAGAATCGTTAGCGGGAATTTCTAATGAAAAATCATAGCAAGACCAATTATTGGATGGGGTTTTGGATGTTTTTGATTGGGCTTTTGAACATTTTCTTCGCAGAAAAGATAGAATTATTCAACGGCCATAATTGGGATGGACTTTATTATGTTGCATGGGCAAAGAATTTTTTTTACGAGGTTTTTGAAAAAGGGTTAAACGACTATTGGGTTCAAAGAATTTCCCCTTCCATGGTTGTTCATTATGGGATGAGGATCTTCGAAATTTCCTTAAACGAAGCAAATATCATTTCTGCTTACGAAATATGGAACTTAGGGCTGTTAGTCCTTTCGGTTTATCTCTGGGGATTGATAGCAGATTTTTTGAACCTGACGACTCGGGGAAAATGGTTAGGATTCTGTGGTCTTTTTATCAATTACCCCATCTTAAAAATGAGTTTCTATTATCCTGTCCTAACTGATATACCTGCTTTCACGCTGGGAATGTTGAGCTTTTATTTCTACTTAGCGCGCCGTCCAAAAGCGCTATTAATGACAGCTCTGATTGGGGCATTTACTTTCCCGACTGTCTTTTTGTGTGGGCTTTTGTTATTTCTTTTTTCTGATTGGGAAGAACAAAGGGAGAACGTTTCTTCCAAAAAATCAAAGCGGGGGTGGCTGGCGGCAATTTTTATGACGTCAGTCGTTTTGGGATTTGTGATCAAAATAATTGTTAAGACACATTATTTCACTCAGTTGACAAAAATGCATGTCTATCAAACTCCTAATCTGTCAGTTTTAAACCTAAGTGTCGTGCTCCTGCTTAGCTATATCTTTTTTGCTTACTACTCTCTTTTTAATGCAACTACCTTCTCCTGGAGAGGAATTTGGAGGGGGTTGAGCGCGAAAAGATTCTTAATAATCATTGGCTGTTTTATTTTAGTCCAGTGGGTAATCCACGCTTTAGCTGTAGAAAAACATTTAGTGACACCCATAAGGTTTATCCATAGGAATCACACTCTTGCGATCAGCAACCCATTGATTTGGGGTGTCGCCCATGTGGTGTATTACGGACCTCTTTTGATTCTGACCGTTTTTCTATGGAAGTCTTTTTGTAAGGCAATTCAATCCTATGGGGTCGGATTGACACTCATGGTCGCGGGAGGATTATTCTTGAGCATTGGTTCGGAATCCAGGCAATGGATCAATTTCCTGCCGATCTTTGTCGCCTTCACCTGTAAGGTCATTGACACACTTCATTGGAAGACTTCTTATTACTGGCTAATTGGAATACTGTCATTGTTCTATTCAAAGGTGTGGTTTACCATTAATCCATTGGAACCGGGAGCCGACCGTGGAGGCGTCTTATCGTTTCCTTATCAGAAATATTACCTAAGCCACGGACCGTTTATGTCAAATACCACGTACGCGGTTCAAGCAAGTATTGTACTGGCAACGGCTCTTTTATTTTATTGGGTCCTAATGAAGTCTCCCCGAAGCAAGCTTCGGGGTATCTTTTTACACTCCCCTCCCTT
>CAYJQR010000061.1:0-12328 GCA_964372345.1 uncultured Planctomycetia bacterium
AAAACTTCTGGTGCGCCGAACAAGGTAAAGCCGCATCAATTCCCGCCAGTCATCCGCGTATTCGCTTTTCTCAAAGGCCGCCAATGAACGCACGGCACACTGGTGTCTACGGATAAATTCTGTCTCGCCAATTTCCCTGATCAGTTTCTCTGGCCTTGATCCCAAGTCCTTGTCCTCTGGAATAAAAAGACGAAGCTGGTTGGAAAGATCAAGATAGGTCTTATTGTAGGGAGTTGCTGAAAGCAAAATGACCTTACTGTCATTGGCTTGGATGTATTCTTGAATGACGCGATATCGCTTCCCATCGCGATTCCTGAGATTGTGGCTTTCATCAATCAAGACCATTCTGTATCGTTTAAGGGTTGGCAACTCGCTGGCTGCTCTACTGATTGAAAGCACCTTAGCGTGCATTCGATATTTATACTGATAGTCTTCCCACATACTCACCAAATTCTTTGGACAGAGAATAAGCGTCTCAAGCCCGTGATCGTCTTCAAATATCTTGGCGACTGCGGTTGCCATCAATGTTTTGCCCAAACCGACAACATCTCCAATGAGCACGCCGCTTCTTTTATTGAGGTGGTGGGCGGCAATCTTAACCGCTGCTGTTTGAAACTCGAAAAGTGTGTTCCCAAATTCCTTCGGAATTCTAAACTCAGAAAGACCTGCTCTCGCTTCTTGTGAAAGATGGTAGGCCATCTTGATATAAATGTGATAAGGAGGCGGCTGCACTTCTCGCGCCCAGCTCTCTTCAATGATCTGAACGAGTTCATCTGAAATATCCAAACACCGATTGTCGTTCCAGCGAGCCTCAAACCAGTTTTCTAATTTCTGGCAGGCATCGTGATCCAGAACATCGATGTTGAGTTCACCTTGATGTGAAAGCCCCGCCAAAGTCAAATTGCTGCTTCCAAGATAACCCACGATAGGATTGATTGGGTCTTTACGGAATAGCAAATAAAGCTTTGCGTGAAGCGGATGCCGAAGAAACAATTTAACTCTTACCTTTTTGGCTTTGATTTGCGCGGCAAGACGTCTTAGACCCGCTTCGTCTTCATTCGTCGGGATGCCAATTGTCAATTGGTCTCTAAAGTCCTGCGCCAGTCGTTTTTTAAGTTTTATCGCGGTTTGAGCATCGGTTTCTCCTTGGTTTTTGATTATACCCAAAACTTCTCTCAGTTCTTCTTGAGGAAGTTTCTGCATCCCAACCAGCAAACGACAGCAATTACCATCACCGCCAGACCATTTTTCAATATGAGTGTCGAGTTGTTTCCAGCCACGCAAATTAAAATAACCAACACAAAAATCTGACCGCTCGGAAACATGAAGTGTTTCTTGTAAGGCCGGCAATAAGCGTTGGTCTATATTATCGAAAATACGCGGCATTCTAGTTTTCCATTTCGTTTATACTTGAATCTCTTAGGGTTGTTTTTGACTGATTAGACGTAAGGGCATTTTACCCCTAAAAGCAGGGAGTTTGCCAGAAAGTTTTATTGCGGAGTCGAAGAATGACAAATGATGGTAAACTTCTGGTGGTTATAGCGTATGTTTAGCGGGATTGATTTTACAGGCCGGCTCCGTTCCAACCGCTTGAATGTCGTAGCTGGAGCTAAAAGATTTACTGGAATCCTGCGGGCAAAATACTTTTTCGGTTCCCCCCTTAAAATAAGGGGCCAAGTCGGAAAGAGACGGCGCTTCATCCGTGGCGCGATTGGTTTCCATGGCCCATTGGTTCTTGGCCGCGGAGATTTGGCGCAGATTGTTGACGCAGATGTTTTTTTGCGTCGTGTCGCGTGAATTGGAAAAACCGGGAAGGGCTATCGCCAGCAGAATCCCCATGATCAATAACACGATCATGATTTCAATCAGCGTGAATCCATTACAAAAAAGAGACGACCCGTTCGCGATGGGTCGTCTCCGTAAGGCCGAAAACTTCATAGCTTGTGGTTCGTCGCGTCTTTCTGGCAAACAGGATCGGTGCCAATGGCGTTAATGGTGTAGCTGGAGCTAAACGCTTTGGCCGTGTCCTGAGGACAGTAAACTTTTGCCGTTCCTCCTTTTAGGTAAGCATCGAGATCCGTCGCGATAGGCGTATCTCCCGTCTTTTTGTTATTCTCGATCGCCCACTGCTCCTTGGCCGAATCAATCTGCCTCAGGTTGTTGATACAGGCGTTCTTCTGGGCAGAAGTCCTTGACTGGACAAAGTTCGGCACCGCGATGGCCGCCAACAGCCCGATAATAGCCACAACGATCATGATTTCAATCAGCGTAAAACCGCTTACTTTTGCTGGTTTCATAACACATCCCCCTCTCTTTTTTTCTGGATTTATGAAGCTTTTCCTACCTCTTTAAGTTTACCCTTCTTCGCCCGCGTTGTCAAACCCTGTTTGCCTCATTGATTCACCAGGGTTGTCAGCTTAAAGATTGGCAGGAACATAGCAATGACAATGCCGCCGATCACCAGCCCCACAAAGGTGATGATGAGCGGCTCAATCAGCGACGTCAGGCCTTTGACGGCGACGTCCACCTGTTCGTCATAAAAATCGGCCACTTTCGTCAGCATCTTTTCCAGCTCGCCGCTCTTTTCTCCGACCGCGATCATCCGAATGACCATGGGAGGAAACACTTTGCTCTTTCCTAAAGGTTCGGCGATCCGCTCTCCTTCACGGATGGAGCTTCTCACGCTGAGCACTGCCTCTTCGATCACGGTATTTCCCGACGTCTTTCCAACAATCTCCAAGGAAGTTAAAATGGGAACGCCGCTTTTGACAAGCGTGGAAAACGTGCGCGTGAATTTACTGACGGCGACTTTGCGGAAAATCGCCCCGAAGATAGGCATATTTAATTTGGCATGGTCCCATTGTTTTCGCCCCAGAGGAGTACAGATATATTTTTTTAAAAAAATCCCCCCTCCCAGCGCCGCCAGGATTTCGAAGAGGAGATACTGACGCAGAAAATCGCTTAAGAAAACGAGAAACGCGGTCGCCGGCGGCAACTGCGCTCCGAAACTGTCAAAAACCCCCTTAAAAACAGGGACGACTTTTAAAATAAGCAGAAGCGTGATTAAGAAAGCGATGCAGGAAACAATGATGGGATACATCAGCGCCGATTTGACTTTCTTGATCAGCCCGTTCGTCTTTTCCATGTAAAGCGCCAAACGATCCAGGATTTCCTCTAATTTACCGCTCTCTTCTCCCGCCTGAACCATGCTGATATACATCTGGGGAAAAACCCCGGAATGTTTTCCAAGGGCCTCTGAAAAACTCTTCCCGGTCTCCACATCGCGGCGGATCTGGTGGAGAACCGCTCCGAGCGCGGGGTTTTCAGACTGCTCTGTCAGAATCTCCAGCCCCTGCAATAACGGAATCCCCGCGTCAATCATCGTCGCCAGTTGCCGGGTCATGATCACCAGATCATCCAGACTAATTTTGCTGTGGAAAAATAATGACATTTTCCTTTTATCATGTCCGCGCAATTCCTCCACCGAAACAGGGATCAATTTTTCCTGGCGCAGAATCTGGTTCAGCGCCAGTCGGTTCTCCGCCTCAGTGATTTTAGTGACTGTCTTTCCCTCTTCATCCTTGGCGATTACTTTGAAAGTGCTCATCCAATCATTCCTCCGCCGTGGTATCGTTCACTTCTTCCAGTGTTGTTAATCCCTGCCGGCATTTCTCCATGCCGTCTTCCCTTAAAGTCCTCATCCCCTGTTTTTCAACCGCTGTCCGTTTGATTTCATCGGACGAGCATCTGCTGATGATCTTCTCCCGGACGCGGTCATCAATCACCAGCGCCTCCATCAGGGCCATTCTTCCCCGATACCCTGTATTGCGGCAGTCGGGGCATCCTTTCCTTTCGCAGGCGGCGCAGATTCTCCGGCAGAGTCTTTGCGCCGCTACTAGAATCACCGAGGATCCGATCAAAAAGGGCTCCACCCCCATGTCAATCAAGCGAGTAATCGCTCCGGCAGCGTCGTTGGTATGCAGAGTGCTCAAAACAAGCTGTCCAGTCAGGGAAGCCTTAATGGCGATGTCCGCCGTCTCAGAGTCCCTAATTTCTCCGACCATGACCACATCGGGACTCTGCCGCAGAATGGAGCGAAGCCCGCCGGCGAACGTCAGGCCTATCTCGGCCTTAGTCTGGATCTGGGTGATTCCGTCAATCTGGTATTCCACGGGATCCTCGACGGTAATGATATTCTTCTCCGGGACATTTAACTGGGAGACAATGGAATAGAGTGTCGTGGTTTTGCCGCTGCCGGTAGGGCCTGTCACCAGTATCATGCCGAAAGGCCTGGCGATCGCTCCCTGAAATTTTTTGAGCGTGTCCGAATCCAATCCCAAATAATCCAATCCCGCGGTCAGATTCCCGCGATCCAAAACCCGCATCACGACTTTGGCCCCATAGCCCACGGGGAGGATGGAAATTCGGAAATCAATTTCTCTGTTCTGGAACTTGATTTTAAAACGGCCATCCTGGGGAATCCGGAATTCCGTGATATCCACTCCCGACATCAACTTTACTCGCGCCGTGACGGCGTTCTGAACATTTTTAGGAAGGGTGTTCGATTCTTGAAGCCGCCCGTCAATTCGATAACGGACCCTCACGGTATTCTCATAGGGCTCCAAGTGAATGTCGCTGGCCCTCCGTTTCAAACCTTCCATAATAATCGCGTCCACTAAACGGATGATCGGTCCCTGCTGGCTCTCTTGGGCTGCCTGTTCGATCGAGAAAACCCCCTCGCGGGTTTCCTCCGGCGCCAGCGCCGGTTCTTGAGGGCGTTCCTCGGTTTGAGCGATCATTCGGGCGAGTTTTTCCGCCGAGTCGCCGTAGTATCTTTCAAGGGAACGCTGGATATCTTTCTCCGACGCCAGAACCAATTCAATCCTGCAGCCGCTCAAACGGCGCAAATCATCCACTACAATCACGTCGGGGGGATCCACGACGGCGGCCACCAGCGCGTCGCCCAGCTTGGCGATGGCGATCAACTGATTTTTTCTCGCCATTTCTTCCGGAACGATTCGAACGACCGCGGGGTCAATTTTATACTTTGACAAGTTCAGAGAAGGAATCCCAAACTCGCGGCCCAGCAGCCCCATCCAAACTTTTTCGTCAATCCGATGAGATTGAAAAAGGACGCTGCGAAGACTCACTCCCTGCTCTTCCATTAAGGCAATGGCCCGCGCTAAATCCTCTCGGGTCATCAGAGAATTCTTGACCAGCAACTCACCCATTTTCTTAGAAACTGTCTCGGTCATGTTAATCCTGATCCCCCACTGAGACCCTCAAAACCTCTTCGATCGTCGTCAATCCCTGTTTGACCTTTTCCAGTCCGTCTTCGCGGAGCGTCCGCGTTCCTTCGCCGCGAGCCGCTTGCTTTATTTCATATTCCTGCGCGTGTTTGGCGATCAGTTCCCTGATTTTCGGCGACATCGTCAAAGTTTCAATGATCCCAACGCGCCCCTTGTAACCGCTCTTGCGGCACTCTTCGCATCCTCTCCCGCGATAGAAATTCATCCTGCCGATCTCCGTTTCAAAAGCGGACCCCAACTGCGCCAGAACCGCAGGCGGCACTTTATAGGTCTCCTTACACTGTCCGCAGATCTTTCGAACCAGCCGCTGAGCCGTTACCAGAATCACCGACGAGCTGATCAGGAAAGGTTCAATCCCCATGTTGGTCAATCGAACCACCGCTCCGGCGGCGGTATTGGTATGAAGGGTGCTCAGCACAAGGTGGCCGGTCAGGGCCGCTTTAATCGCGACGTCCGCGGTCTCCAGATCGCGAATTTCTCCCACCAGAATGACGTCCGGGTCCTGGCGGAGAATCGAACGAAGCGCGTTGGCAAAGGTCAGGCCCACCTCCGGGCGAATCTGCACCTGGTTAACGCCGAAAAGCTCGTACTCAATCGGATCCTCCACCGTCACAATATTTTTGTCCGGGCTGTCGGCATGCCTGAGCAATGAATAGAGGGTAGTAGTTTTTCCGCTTCCGGTGGGCCCGGTCGCCAAAATCATTCCGTGAGGGCGGACCGCCGCTTCTTTTAATTTCCCGGCGGTGGTCTCATCGTAACCCAATTTGCCGATGTCCAGAGTGAACGCCGACTTATCCAGAACTCGAAGAACCACCTTTTCCCCTAAAACTGACGGGAGGATCGAGACGCGGAAATCAATCGTCTGCCTGCCGATCCGCATACGAAATCTTCCGTCCTGCGGAATCCGCCGTTCCGCGATATTGAGACTCGACATAATTTTAACTCTGGAAACAATCGCCTGCTGTAGATGTTTGGGGGGAGCGGGGACTTCCCTTAAAATCCCGTCCACGCGATAGCGCACCCGCAGTTTTTTCTCAAGCGGTTCAATCAAAATATCACTGGCTTTCATCTTCGCCCCTTCCATCACAATCGCGTTGGTGAGTTGAATCACCGGAGCGTCATTGGAGACCTTGGCCAGTTGATCCGAATCGATGATCTCCTGATTTTTCTCCTCTTTAATGAGTTCAAACCCTTCCTGTTCTTTTAAACCATTGATGATCTCGTTAATCACTTCCTGGCTCCGCGCCCCGTAATATTTTTCAATCGCTTCTTGAATTTCCCGCCGCGTGGCCAGAACGGCGACGATTTGATAACCCGAAAGGGCCTGAAGGTCGTCGGCCAGCGTCACATCCAGAGGATCGAAGACGGCGAGGGTCAGACTTTTGCCGATGAGTGAAATCGGAATAATCTGATATTTCTCCGCGGTTTTTCTGTCGATCAGGGCGATCACCCGCGGATCTACTTTGTATCGCGCCAGATCAACGCAGGGGACACGGAGTTCCTGTCCTAAAATTCCCAAAAGAGTCTTTTCAGAAATAATACCGGAAGAAACCATCAGGTCGTTTAACCGTCCGCCATTCTGTTTTTGCGCCGTCAGAATTTTGTCCAGTTGTTCTTGCGACGCCAAGCGCTTCTCCAACAAAATTTCGATGATCCGTTCCTTAAGGGCCATTAGGATCAGCCCCCTTCTTGACCAAATCCTTCTTATAATAATGATCAATCGCCTTCCGAATTTCAGTCGTGGTGCTGACAAAAACCAGAATATTGCACCCGGTCACCATTTCAAGGTCTTCAATGGCCTGCTGATTTAACGGATTCGACATCGCCACCGTCAAGGTCTCCCCCACTCGATCAATCGGAATCAGCACAAATTGCCGGGCCACGTTTTCCGGGATGATCTTCAACACCTCCGTATCCACCTCGTAATTTGACAGGGGAAGGAAAGGAAAACCGTACTGCACCGTCAGAACCTGCGCGATGGCTTCTTCATCGCAAAACCCCAGCTCGACGAGAATCTCACCCAATAGGCCCCCTTTCCCTTGTTGGACGATCAAGGCCTTCTCCAGATGGTCGGTAGTAATCACCTTCTGTTCGACTAAGAGCTCGCCTAATTTCTTATGTGTGACTCGCTTGATCATGGATCACTTCCCCGTGATCATCCGTTTAAGATCTTCTACTTCCATCGTCCGCCCCAGCGCTTCTTCTAACGAAATCATCTTTTTCTTATACAGTTCGTACAAAGACTGGTTCATCGTCTTCATTCCCTCTTTCTGTCCAGTCTGGATGACGGAATAAAGCTGATGCACCTTGCTGTCCCGAATCAGGCTTCGGACCGCGTGAGTCGTCACTAGAACTTCCAGCGCCAAGGCCCGGCCGGGGCCGTCACAGCGAGGGATCAGTTGCTGAGCGAGAACCCCCTGAAGGACCATCGAAAGCTGGACTCTCACCTGCTGCTGCTGATGAGCCGGGAAAACGTCAATAATTCGGTTCACGCTTTGCGTTGAGTCGGAGGTATGCAGTGTCGCCAGCACCAGATGCCCCGTTTCCGCCGCGGTCAGAGCGATATCCATCGTCTCCCAGTCTCTCATCTCTCCGACCAAGATCACGTTTGGATCCTGCCGCAGGATATGCCGGAGCGCCTCGGTAAAAGAACAAGTGTCACCTCCCACTTCACGCTGGTCAACGATCGCCTTCTTATTTTGATGAATATACTCGATCGGGTCTTCGATGGTAATGATATGACAGGGATGGGCTTGATTGATCCGATCCACCATCGCGGCCAGCGTGGTTGATTTTCCGCTTCCCGTGGCTCCGGTAATCAATACCAATCCTTTGGGACGGTTGCAAAAATAATCCATGACGTCCACCGGCAATCCCAGTTCTTCAAAAGAGCGGATTTTCTCCGGGATCAAACGAATAGCCACCCCCATTTTCCCTCTCTGGAAAAAACAGTTGACCCGGAAGCGGCCCAACCCTTCAATCCCGAAAGCCATATCCTGTTCCTGTTGTTTCACAAACTGATCCATCCGTTCCTTGGGGAGAATCTGCCGGAGCAGATCAGAAATCGCTTCATCCGTGAGCGGAGCGTATTCAAGGGAACCCAGGGAACCGTCAATCCGCAGCGTCGGGGGATAATGAACTCCCAGATGCAGATCCGACGCCCCCCTCTGCACCATCTGCTTGAGCAATTCCCCCATCTGCACCGCCGTTGTCATCGCCATGATCGTCCTCCTCTATGTCACGTTTTCTTTACCCCTATCGGCATCATCCCGATAATCTGATTGCGCCCATGTTCCTTGGCACACCGGAGCATCTCCTC
The DNA here is from genome assembly GCA_964372345.1 of uncultured Planctomycetia bacterium. Classification (GTDB taxonomy): domain Bacteria; phylum Omnitrophota; class Gorgyraeia; order JACOVV01; family JACOVV01; genus JACOVV01. The sequence goes on from CAYJQR010000061.1 coordinate 8,629, forward strand.
TCCCTTCTTGACCAGCTCCTGCCATGTGGCGCCGTCAATCGGGTTCTCGCTCACTCCGCCGCTCAAGGTCACTCCATCTTTCCCGTTCCCTCCCAGAAGCCGCAGCGCCTCTATTCTCTTTCGGATCCGCTCCGCGATTTGCATCGCTTCCTTCTTGTTTTTTTCGGGAAGAAGCAGGGCAAAGGAGTCGTCCCCGTACCGGGCCGCCTTGTCAATCTCGGTAATCTCCTCGGATAAAACTCTGGCGATTTTTTTCAAGACCCCTTCCGCCGCCAACGCTCCCTGGGAAAGAACCGCTTCTTTAAATCCGTCCACGTCAAAAATAGCGAACGCGCAGGGGCGCTGTGAATAACTGACCCGTTTGATCTCTTCATTCAGCCGCTGTTCAATAAAACTTTTGTTGAAGAGATCGGTCAACTCGTCTTTGATCTCCAGCTCTTCCGTCTTCTTTGAGAGGCGGTCGTTCTCAACGGCAATCGACACTTGCCTCGCGAAGATCCGATAGATCTCTTCGTCCCCTTCATTGAAAGAGAAATTCTTCTGGGCGTTGCCGATCCCCAGAAGGCCGATCCCCATCGAACGAAGCACAATGGGAATAACCACCGCGTTGGCCACTTCCCACCGGCGCATCAGATCTTCAATCTCTTTGCGGTGAGCCGGCTGCTTAGAGTCCACCTTAAACCCCCTTCGCTCCACGACACAATTCCCCACGATCCCGGAGCCTAATTCGAACTTGGTCTGGACAAACTCATCCGAGCCAACGTCATAACAGGCGCGGACCATCAGCTTCTTGGTCGTTTCATCCAAAAGGATCAGGAATGTTTTGGTCCCCTCCTGAATCTGGGAAATTCTTTCCACCACAAACTGCAGAACATCCCGCAATTTCTTGCCGTTGGAAATCAAATTCCCCACCTGCAGGAGATTCGACAGTGCCATCACTTTTTTGTTCACTTCCAGATTGATCTCCTTGGTTTTCTCGCCGTAATCCTTCAACTCTTCCATGTTTTCGCGGATGCGGCGGGTCATCTCATTCAAGGACCGCCCTAAATCTCCGATTTCGTCCTCTCTTTGCTCCACCTTAATCTCGCGGACATCGCCATTGGCAATCCCCCTCGCTTCAAGAGCGATGCGGGCAATCGGGTCCACGATTTCCTTGGCAAGCTTCAGCCCTATCAACGCCACCCCGATCGTGATCAGCAAAACAACGCTGATTTGGCCCATGGATTCGATATTTGGAAAAATATAGTTATTGGCAAGGTAAACACAGATCAACAGAGGAATGAGCGACATCAAACAGAAAGCGATCAGTAACTTGTAGCGGACCCCACGAGGCACCAGCGCCAAACTCTTGAATAACTCCATGGCTTCTCCCCCCTTTTCCCGCCACTAGGCGGGTATTCTAACTCTAATAATAAGTTTACCTTATGAAATGGGGAAATACAAACTTTTATCCCGTTGGAAACAAAAGAGTTATGATTTTACGGAAAGTGGGGTTGAAAGCGGCTTAATTTTGCTCAACTACAGCTGGCTCCGGTTGCGACCGCGGCAAAAGCTCATCCACCATCTTTTGCACCCGCACCATCCGTTCAGGAGAAGGGGGGTGAGTGCTGAGGAAATTACTGGAAAGAGTCTGCGGAATTTCCACGCCAAAACGCTCCCACACCGCGACGCCGGCGCGGACGTCAAATCCAGCCGCGTGAACATACTTTAGGCCGATATAATCCGCTTCCCGTTCATAATCTTTGGAAAACCGCGCTCCGACTAAACCGCTTCCTAACCGTGAAACCGGATCACCGCTGCCGGGAAGCAGAATCTCCGCCCCCACCCCCACGGTAAGTCCTAAAATTCCCGCCAGAATTCCGCTCCCCATCGCCTTGGCGATGTGCCCCTGCGTCAAATGCGCCAGCTCATGCCCCAACACCACCGCCAGTTCATCATCGGAATGAATGAACCGGAGCATCCCGTAAGTCACCACGATTTGTTCCGGCTCGGCAAACGCGTTCACTTCGTCACTATCCGCCGTCATGAAACGAATCCAGTACGGGACCGAAGTCGGCGCCAGATCCACCAGCGCTTTCCCCTCAGCCCCGGCGATTTCAATCGTTCTGGTTTCTCCCGGTTTGATTTTGCGCAATAACTGCAGCGCCTCCCAGGACGATTGTGGTTTCGCTTTGCCGATTTTCGCGATCAAATCTCCCGTCTTAAATCCCGCTTTCTCCGCCGGACTCTCCGGCACCACCCCCACCACCACAATGCCGCGGCTCGCGTTTAAATGATAAAACTCTTTTAGTTCCCGGGAAACATCAGCCAACAGCAAACCAACATAGGGGCGTGGAATGCCGTCTTGGGGCGCCGGCAGATGGGAAACCAAGCGATAACCTAATTGATTGAGGCGGACCTGCTGAGAGAATTTGTAGCGGAGAGCTTTCGCCTGAAGTTCTTTGCGGGCTTGATCAATTTCTTGTTTGGAAACCTGCGGGCCTATCGTCGCGCATCCTAAGAAAACAAAAGATAGAAAACAGAAGATAGAAAACAGAAAAAACCGTTTTCCACTTTTCGTCATTTCACTTCTTTTTCCCAAATCTCACACATCAATTCCACGATCATCGGGTCAAACTGCGTGCCGGCGCACCGTCGCAATTCTTCCAGCGCCTCTTTGACGCTTTTCCCTTTCCGGTACGGACGGTCATGCGTGATCGCGTCAAAAGTATCCACTACCGCCGCCACCCGGCTCCCCAGCGGAATTTCGTCTCCCTTCAACCCTTGAGGATACCCTGTCCCGTCCCACTTCTCCTGATGATAGCGGATGATTCTGGCAACTTCTTTCAATCCCCCGATTTTCTCCAGCATCTCCGCCCCATCCACCGGATGGCGCTTCATGATTTTCCATTCTTCGTCGTTCAACGCCCCCTCTTTATGGAGAACTTCATGCGGCGTGAAAATCTTTCCAACGTCATGTAGCAGCACCCCCGATAGAAACATCTCCTCGCTGATATTCCCAAGCCCGATCCCCCGCTCCGCCAGTTTATCCACCACTTTCTTCGCGTAGGCCACCACCCGCTGAATATGCTCGTGCGTGTAATGCGGGTCCAGCCGGTGCACCACCGACGCGAACAACGTCACCACGCCCATCATCGTCTCATGGAGTTCGTTGTAGGCCTTGCGTAGCTCTTCGTAAAGCTGGGCGTGCACCTTGCCGACCACTTCCTTGTTCAGCGCCTCCAGATCAAACGGCTTGGTCACATAGTCGCTGGCGCCATACTTTTTGGCCTCCGCCATTTTCTCTTTATCGGAAAACGCCGTCACCATAATCACTTTGATCGCCGGATCCACCGCGCGGATCTGTTTTAAGACGTCAATCCCTGAAACCTTCCCCATCTGGATATCCAGGAAGACCAACTGCGGCGGACTTTTTTTAATCACCTCCAGCGCCTCTTCCCCGCTGAAGGCCTTCTGAACCTGATACCCCTGATCCTGAAAAAACGCCGCCAGCAGCGTTACGATCGTTTCATCGTCATCCACAATCAGCAGTTTGACCATCGGTTCTCCTCATAGATCACTTATATCATAGACGCTCATAAAGCCGCAAGGAGATGCATTCGTTACGGGCTAGGGTGACAAGAGGATTCACCTCATTTTGTCCATTGTCCAGACTTGGTAATGTGTAAATACGGGCACCTGTTGCGAGTGATAAAATACA
>CAYJQR010000062.1:0-12307 GCA_964372345.1 uncultured Planctomycetia bacterium
CACCCTATCCCCCTCTTGATGCCAAAAAATCGTTTCCGTGCAGAAACTAAATAGGCGATCAGCGCGGAGGTATCAAGTAAATAACGCATGTAGCAATTTGGCAAAATCTTGTTTTTTTAATTTACCTGATGCTATTCCCAGCATAGCATCCTTCAATTTTTCTTGTGGATCTGTGATGGTCATTCTATTTAATCCCAAGAAAACAAGAGCAGAAGCCAGTGCCACACGTTTATTCCCATCAATGAATGGATGATTTTGCGCAATGTGATAAGCATACGCGGCCGCCATTTCATAGATATCTTTGTGTAACCATTCTCCACCGAAGGAGGCTTCAGGTTGTGCTAGCGCGGATTCTAGCAAACCGACATCACGGATACCCCCCTCTCCTCCGTAGCGCTGGATTTGATCATTATGAATTTCAATCACCTCAGCAAGAGTGAGAAAAGTGGTTTCTTTCACTTTCACTCCGCCAGGGCTCTTAAGGTTTTCCCATGACGGCGATTGACTAATTCTAGCGCCGTTCGGAACCGTTTCTCTCGATGGGCGTCGCGTACGGGTGAGACAATGAGATTCTTTCCGTCCGTTGCCAATTCAAGCGGCGTATCCATTTTGATATGTAAAAGCTCCAAAATCGCCTTGTCAATCACTAGAGCAGCACTGTGACCATGCTGTGTTAAATGTTTTGTCATTTAGTTCAGAACCTCCTTTGGGCGTTGCAAAATAAGGGTTACTTACCGTATATACAGTGTGCCACCCATATTGGATGATGTCAAGAGACATAAAAAAGGGCAGGCACGGAGGCTTGCCCCTACACAGGTTTTTTTCTTTAACCCTTCACGGGTGTTCCAGCTTTGTCCACGATTTGGATCTGACTCTTGCCGCCGTATTTATCCCACCACGGCTTAGCCCCTTTGTCGAGGACTTGATTCAGAGCGTTGATATTTTTGACGCCCCGGTCGGCGAGCCAGGTTTCAAACGCTCTCAAGCCCTGCTTGGCGTAGATCGGGACTCCATCTTTCCAGGTGGCTCGACCACAGAGGACGCCGGAATACCGAACACCCGCTTCGTTGGCAAGCTCGATCGTCTCCCGGAAAACGTCGTCGCTGACACCAGCGGAGAGGAAAATATACGGAAGTTTCGCGGACTGATCTTGTTTCTGGAAAAGTTTGATCGCCTCTTGTCGAGTATACGCTTTTTGTCCCTTGAATGCTTTAGTCCCTTCGACAAACGCCATATTAACCGGCGCTTCGACTTTCAAAACGTCCACATGATATTCCGGTTTGGAAAACTCCGCCATGCTTTGCGAGACGATTTCGGGTTTCTTCTTGGCGAATTCAACTCCTTTTTCATCGCTTCCCTTTTCCGCCAGAGGCCCCGCCTGAGGCGGGTCTGCCTCTGGCAGAGGATCAGCCTTCGGCTGAGGTTCATAGCCGACAAATTCTAGGAAATAGGGAATGTCATAATGCGCGCATTCGGCGCCGATACGAGCGATAAAAGCATGCTTGATCTCGTTAATCCACTTCTCCTCAAAAGGAGTGTAATAGAGCAGAATCTTCACGCAGTCTCCATCGGCCTCGATCGTCTTTTTGACCGTCCAATCTGGAATTAAGGTCGGAACACGCCCGGGAGTATTTTGATCATACCCTGTCTGTTCATACGCTAAAAGAACACCAGCATTCTTGGCGCGCGCTTTCACCGCCGCTAACCCGAACTCCGGATCCAGTAAGATAGCGCTGGCGTGGGGCGTTAACGCTTTGCTGACCGCCACCTTAAACTCTGACATCATGGCGTCGGTAACCTGTTTTTCCTCAACTCCTTTGTCTTTGGCGATTGACTTACGCAAACTCCCGCGTTGATCCATCGCCGCGGCGCGGATGACGCCGTTTTTATCGGAAACTGCCGTCAGTCCATTGTATTTTCCTTCGCTGATTTTAGTCATGGTCTCCTTTCTTCCCCTTCTATCTATGGCGCATCACTTTAACTGGGACGTAAGGTTCCGAGCGGACTATCCCAGTCACAAAGATTTCATTTTATAATAACCCGCCCAGATGAAAAATCAATGGTCAAGGACTTTGATTTTAACAACTTTGTTCCAATGAGGATATCGTTGGAATTTGAAGTCACTGCATAAACTAAAATTTGCTTCCCATCAAAGATAACGTTCCCTAAATAAACTTGCTGTTCTACTTTTTCTCCAGTGGCTATCTCATACTCTTCGTATCCAGAAAAATACCATGAACTATCCTGTACTAGTCGTACGGGAATACTTAAATACCCATTGAAACCTGTATCAATAATAGCAGGGAAGCGACGAGATTTTTTCTGCAGAATTAAAACGATCGAAATTTGTGGACTGCTTCATATCCTAATTTAAAGAAATACACAGGCTTGTCAAAACGTTCCTTGGCTTCTAATGCAACCTCTAGCTCATCCTTCCCAAGAACATATTGTCCCGATTCCGCCTCAATAGCGACTACCTCCCCACTGTGGCGTTTGCCCAATGTCCTTTCAATAGCGCGAAAAAGACGCCGACACTTTCGATAGAAGGTTAGTTGTTTTTTTCTCATCATCATCTCCCCCTGCTACTCCATACTATAGCATAAAAAGACCCTAAAAACTAGTTCGCTGTACCCTGTGTACTTTATAGCGCGACTTCCATTTCTAAAAAACAAGTCCATTCAACCATCCTCTATTCTATCTCATCACTCCCTTCCGAATCAACTCCGCCATCCGGAGGGCGCTGGGACGGATTTTTCTCCGCTGGGTCGCGTAATCCACCTCAATCAGCCCAAAACGTGGGCTGTATCCTTCGGCCCACTCAAAGTTATCCAACAGCGCCCAATAAAGATATCCTATGACAGGAATATTCTCCTGCAGAGCTCTGACGACGCTTTTGATATGATCGAGAATAAAAGTTTCCCTTTGTGTGTCCTCTCGGGTACAAATGCCGTTTTCTGTGATCAAAATCGGCAACTGATACCGTTTGAGTCGTTTTAAAAATTGATACAGCCCTTGCGGATAAATTTCCCATTTCATTTGGTTACGGGAATATTCGCGCCGATAGTGCGTCAGTGTGCATAGGTGCCCAAAAACTTGAGGTACTCCTATCCCGATATATTCGACAAAATCCCTCGTGTAATAGTTGAGGCCGATGTAGTCCAAAGTTTTTTTTATCGGAAGTTTCTCGGCGAAAACCCCTGGGAAAAAGAACCATCCTTTGCTAAGAGCATCCAATAATGAAAAATTAAACAACCGATCCCGCATCCAAGCGGAAAAATGATCGCGCAAATCTTTTGAATGGCAAGGCGCGAATGATAAAAGATGATGCGCTAGACTCACCCGGGCTTCCACTTTTTGCCGATTCGCCTCCTCATGAATCACTTGATAGGCATGAACATGAGCATAAATTAAATACCGAATGACTTTAATTGCTTTCGGAATGGATTTTTCCCCAGGGGGCCACTCACCTTTGATATAACCTTTGTACATAAAAACCATCGGCTCGTTAATCGTGATCCAATATCGAACAAGCGAACCTAGTTCTCCAACCAGATAACGCACGTAACGCGTAAATTCATCAACCGATTCTGGACGCTCCCATCCCCCTTTCCGCGCAAACCAGAGGGGATTGGTAAAATGATGGAGGGTGACAATAGGCTCGATCCCTCTTTCACGCAGAGATACGATGATATGACGATAATGGGCAATAGCCGCTTCGTCCCACTCCCCTTCTTTAGGTTCGATACGGCTCCATTCGACGGAAAACCGGTGGGCGTTATGGGAGAGTGATTTGGCCAAATCAAAATCTTTTTCATAGAGTTCCCACTGGTCGCAGGCCAATAGAGATTTCTCTTTAACCTTCCCTTGCTGTTCCCACTCCCACCAGTCGTTGTTGGTGTTATTTCCCTCGACTTGGTGAGAAGAGGTCGCGGCGCCCCAGAGGAAATCCTTCGGAAAAGTGAAATGTGACATGGTAATCTAATTTTTTGTCATTCTGAGGAGTTCGTCCTGAGTTTTTCGAAGGACGGACGACGAAGAATCTATCTTTTAAAACGAGATTCTTCGACTTTGTCCGCCCTCGGCGGACTTCGCTCAGAATGACAAAGAGTATAGTCTCTCCCTTCGAAACCTTCTCACTTCTTCCGATTGACTCGGCTCGTCAAGATCCATCATTCCCAAATCACACACCATGCACTTCACCGACCCTCCACCTTTGTCCATGAACTCCGAGACATCCGCGGTAATCGGCGCCACTTCTCGTGTTTCGATTTCTAGAAGGAGTCCCCGCGTGAGTCCAGGGGGAACCACTAGAAATCTTCCTTTTTCCGTTTCGGCGTAGAATGAATTCGCGGCGAGTTTTTCTCCGTCGGCGTCTTTAAGTGAAATTAAATCTTCCTTAAATACCGCTTGAAGCTGCTGGGCCCCTTGTCTTGATATCTTCGAAAGATAGGCCAACAAGAATTTCCGCCGCGGCCCGAAACCGCAGAAAACAGTGTCTCCATGATAATACGCTTCATCGGTGAGCTCAACCGGATAAACAGGTCTGGGATTCACCAGCGATTTCAAAAACTCAAGATTTCTCTCATCGGTTCGAAATCCATAAACTCTCTTCCAGGGAGGAAGCCCCCATCGAAGGACAAAACGCTGATCTTTAAGAACTCCATAGGTCAACAAATATCCCTCTCCCGCGGGAAAGAAATCGGCTTCCCCTTCAAACCGGTGAGGGACCGCCGCTGTAGCGAATCCGATTTGCCGAATGAAATTTTGATAGTACTCCCATTCTCCTCCGCGTCCTGGAATTAAATTAGATAGATAAAACGTTTTATTCCAGAGAAACCCGGCGTTGGCGGGGTAAACTGTTCCCGGCCATTCTTCGACCGGCGGCAGGACTAAAACCTGAACTCCGAGCTCTGTTAGTTTTCCGGCAAGGGAGCGCCACTGCTGGATCGCTTTCTGGCGATTGACTTTTTTCCGTCTCCCCCACCGATCGCGGGTATGAGGATTAGAACCGCTCTTAATCTGAAAGTATTGGGGATTCCCCATTAAAACGGTGGGCATCATCCCACCACCTGCCTTAATCCCACCACATTCCCTCTCTTCCCACCCTCCAATGTGGTGGGATTGATCCGCCTTTGGCGGATCATCAGCCCATCGGGCTGAAAGGCAGGTGGTGGGATCACGAAAAAGGCACCCATACAATTTTTCGGGCGGATTTAGGATGAATCTGGGCGACCGTGCCGATATGGGTAAAGGCGTGGACTTCGTTTTTGTCTTCAAAAAGGATGAGAAGCTCTTTTTTCCCGCGCCGCTCCAAAATCCCCCCTTCAACTCTCTTCACCTTTTGAAAGAATGATATCTGATCCCAGCGTGCTCCAAAGTGAGGGCCGCCGTCAAAGAGATCTATCTGGTCCAGATAACGAAATCCGATTTTTTTTAACATCGAAACCGCCGGAATCGTCTGCGTCCCGACTTTACCGAGTAAGCTTTTCGCTTTCACTGATAGAAGTTTCATATCCATCTTCTTGGGGAAACAGCGGAGAACAAATTCTTTACGCGTCGCGCTCAAACGATCCGCCTTCTGATAGCTCATTCCGGTGAATTTTTTCCCGACACACTCCCAGAAAGGACTCTCCCCCGGTTTTGGGAAAGGAGGAAGATATTCGGCCAGGAACCGTTTTTGGAACCGCTCAGGATGGTACGCGATATAGAGAAACCGCGCCCAAGAAAGCTGTTTGCCGATGCGGTGAGGGGTTCCGCGGTATTGGGGAATGACCACCAGTCCGCCGAGTTCCGTCGGTCCATCCGTGTCAACAATTATTTGGAAGAATCGCTTCTTCACTTTGAAAGCGAAATGCGGCTCTCTTTGAGTCCCGTGCTTGGCGATAATCAGCGAACACCCAATTACCTTGGCGGTCATTAAATCCTCCGCCAGGAAGAGATACTTTCCCTCTTCCGGGTTTTTAAGTTTCCCCCTAAAAGAACGGTCCACTGTTTCGAGGAACCGCTTGAGAAATTTTTTGTCCGCTGGGAGGTTATAGGAGTTTAAATGACTGGCCAGTTGATAGACGGATGACAAATCCTTTGGAGTCGCGTTTCGAATGAGGAACATAATCGGATATAATGTTCTATAGATATACCATAAAACAGCCGATTAGGATAGAGTCTCTATTAGGAGGTTTGCGATTGCCCCATGGCGCGGGATTCGGCGACCTTCAAAAGAGACTGGATATCTTCCCCATCCATGGGGTAGGTCGCGGTCCCGGAGAGAACCAACAACTCTTTCAGACGCGGGTCGCCGTGGACAGCGTCCAGGACTCTTTTTTGAAGATTTTTAGCCCCCAGTTCATCGGTTTCTGCTAAGATACCGACCAGGGAGTTTTCCTGATAGCGGAGGAACTGATCCTGGTAACGGAGGTCGCGCCGCAGAACCGTTTCCAGAAGAAGAAGAGCAGATGCCTCTTGACTTTTCGGCAATTTGAGCAAAACTAAAGAGATCGGCACCTTTTCTTTCATGGAACACCCCCTTGTGTTTTCCTAATAGTAAGTTTACCTGATGAAAAAGGAACTTACAAACGATCTAGGAATACAAGTGCTGTAATAAACTATGATTGATAAGGTTATGGACTTATCCACAGGCAAGATTTTGATCTTGATCCCGCACTGTTCTACTGGGATTCCACTGCCGCTCCGCCGGCGGATCCTCTTTAATGATCTTCAATTGAAGCGAGAGACTGATCTGTTGACCAATCAGCTCTTTGAACTTAAAGAAACTCCGACCCTCAAGGCCTCGTTTTCCCGCTATGTGGTAGATCTGAATCGAAGCAGGGATGCCGAGGGGGATAAGGGCGTTATTGTAACGACCGATTTCGATAATCGTCCTATCTACTCTGATGAAGACACTCCTCCACCTCAAGAACGACAGGAACGGATCGAAAAATACTGGGTTCCGTATCATCAAGAATTAGAACAAAAACTAAAATCCCCTTCTGTCCGGTTTTTCATAGACGCGCATTCGATGCGGCCGGTCGGGTCGGCCAAAGCGCCGGATTCCGGCGAAGAGCGGGCCGATATTGTTTTGAGCAACTTAGGAACGACCACTGGCAAAATCCGACCGGAGATCGGGTATTTGAGCTGTCCATGGGAATGGCTGATGAAAGCGGCGGAGATTCTGGAGGATCTATGGCGCCCGCATCCTGTGGAGATCGCGTTCAACGACCCCTACTTTGGCGGCTACATCACTCAGCATTACAGCGATCGCCAATGGCCGGGGTATAAGCCGGGAATGCAGATCGAGGTCAACCGGAAATTATATTTGGATTGGGAAACGCAGGAGCCGCTGCCGAATAAGATCAAACAATTGAACCAGGTCTTTGGAACATTTGTGGAGCGCTTGGAAAAATCACTGCTTTAATCACTGCCCCTGGCTGTTAGGATAGGATTCAGCAAGAATAGAGTCGAATCTCCGGCATAGGATAGTGCCGACGATTCAGCGTGAATAGAAGGACATGATAGATTTTCGCGGTTGCGGCAATCAAGGCGTCCGCTATCTCTACCCCATGGCTTTTGTGGTAACTGCGAAGATAATATCCTGCCTGCTCGCCGATCATTTCATCAATCGTACAGCATTGTAATCCCATGAAGAGACCTTCCGTAATCCGCCGTTCAGGACTCTTTAAACCGGCGTAAACTTCCGCTTTTGTGACTGGAGAATAGGCAAGCGCTTCGCCCTGACGGTAAAGGAGGGAAAGCTCTTTTTTAATAAGATCATTTCCTCGAAGGACTTCAATCAAGACATCGCTATCTAACAAAATTAGCGCCATTGATCCAGCCGCTTCCCCTTGCGGATCTGTCTGAGGTATTGTTCGGTTGAAGAAATGTCTTCTCTATCTTTCCAAAGCCCAAAAGCCCGCTCCAGGGCCCTGTCAAAGTCAAATGCCGGCCGTTCCAGAAACGCCCTGTCAATGTTGATGCGTATAATACTGGAAACAGTTGTGTGTTCCTTTTTCGCCCTCTGGGATAAGACCTTCCACTCTTCTTCGGTGAGATAGATTTGGGTTCGTTTCATGGCCCCTCCTATGATGTATAGTATACATCATTATGGAGTCCCGGTCAATGCCCAAAAGCGCCAGGCGTCTTTTGCTTCGTTACGAACGACGGACGACGCCTGCCCGCCTCTGGCGGGAACGGCGGAAGAATTCATCTCATCAATGATTTTGATAGCGAAAGCCCAAAAGGATTGATGAGATGAGTTCAATACGTCGGCATGTCTGGATCAATCTCCTCGGCCCAGGCGGTAATGCCGCCGGCGACCGATTTGACCTTGGTGAAGCCGAATTGATCACGCAGAAGCATGAGAGCGCTCATGCTTCTGCCGCCGGACTTGCAGTGGATGATGAGATCTTCGTCTTTCTTTAGTTTCTTGATGTGCTGTTCGAATTCACTAAGCGGCATCAACTCCGCCTGATCGAGGTGGCAGATCTCCCATTCGTGCGGTTCGCGGACGTCAATGACACGAATTTTCTTGCCCGATTTTATCATCTGATCGAGTTCTTTAACGGAAATTTCCAATGAGTCATGCTCTTGGGCCTGCTGTTGGTTCTGCGGACTCACTCCGCAGAATTCATTGTAGTCAATAAGCTGGCGAACCGTCGGATTCTTCCCGCAAACCGGGCAATCGTCATCTTTGCGCAGCTTGATTTCTCGGAATTTCATTTTGAGGGCATTCACTAGCAAGAGTCGGCCCATTAGAACATCCGGATCTCCCAGAATGAGTTTGATCGCTTCAGTGGCTTGAATCACACCGATGAGTCCTGGAAGAATTCCCAATACTCCCCCTTCAGCACAGCTGGGAACAAGCCCCGGCGGCGGCGGCTCTGGATAAAGGCACCGGTAGCATGGGCCCCTTTTGGCGTCGAAAACGCTCGCTTGCCCTTCGAACCGGAAAATACTCCCGTAGACATTGGGTTTCCCAAGGAGAACAGACGCGTCGTTAGTCAAATAACGGGTGGGGAAATTATCGGTGCCGTCTAGGATGACGTCATAATTCTTAAAAATATCCAGCGCGTTCTCGGAGGTGAGACGGGTTTCGTACGTTTCGATTTTAATTTCGGGATTTGTTGCCAGCAACCGCTCTCTGGCCGCTTCGATTTTAGGGCGTCCTACATCGCTGGTGGTAAAAAGAACTTGCCGCTGGAGATTGGAGTAATCTACTTTATCAAAATCAACCAATCCGATCCGCCCGACGCCGGCCGCGGCGAGATAGAGACTCGACGGTGAGCCTAACCCGCCGGTACCAATAATCAAAATACTCGCGGCTTTGAGCTTCTCCTGCCCCTTAAGCCCGACCTCCGGCATAATCAAATGCCGGCTGTAGCGTCTCATTTCATCCTGCGATAATGGCATCTGTCACCTTATTCTTCTTTCACAATATCATCCTGCGGGCCGGGTGTTTCTTCCGGGCCGCCGCCGTCATCCCAAATTCCCAACTGCGCTTTCCCGTCTTCGGTCGCCATTTTCCTTGGATCCCAGGGAGGAGACCAGACCAGATCAATTTTGACTTCTTCCACGCCGGGAGTCGTTTTCGCCGCCATGTGAGCGTGAGACATAATCTCCGGTCCCGCGGGGCACATCGGACTGGTGAGCGTCATTTTAATATGAACCTTCTTCTCCTCTTGTATCTGGATATCATACACCAATCCCAAATCCACGATGCTGACGTGGACTTCCGGGTCCAATACCTGTTTGAGTCGTTCACGAATTTCTTCAACGGTCGGCATTTTGCCCTCGCTTTGCTCGGGAGAAACCAGACTCCAGAGACCAGAAAAGTCTCACTCTGGTTACTGGTTACTGGTTTCTGGTTTCTCTTCAATAATTTGTTCTAACACATTCCACGCCAGTGTCGCGCATTTTACGCGAACTGGAAATTTTCTAACTCCCTCCAGCGCCTCTAAATCACCCAGTTCCGGCGCTGCCGGACGATCTTTCGTCATCATTGTCTTGAACATCTCGATCATTTCCCGGACATCGGCTATCGTCTTCCCCTTGATGATCTCCGTCATCATGGAAGTGGAGGCCTGGCTAATGGAGCACCCTCTCCCTTCAAACATCGCCTGCCGCACCTTCTCATCTTCAACAATCAATCGCAGAGTCACTTCATCGCCGCAGAGAGGGTTGTATCCTTCTCCCGACAAGTCCGCATTGGGAAGTTTACCTCGATTCCGAGGCTGGCGATAATGATCCAGAATGATCTCACGGTATAGATCATTGAGTTCGGGTTCGGGCAACATGACCAAAGAACTTTCCTGCCTCCTTGAGCGCCTCAACTAACGAATCAATCTCCTGCGGTGTGTTATAAAGATAAAATGAAGCGCGCGCCGTCGCCGTGACATCCAATCGCCGCATGAGCGGCTGGGCGCAGTGATGTCCCGCACGAATGGCAACGCCTCGGGAATCGAGAATCTGGCTGACATCATGCGGATGAATCGCTCCTAAGTTAAAAGAGACAACCCCGGTTCTTTGCTCCGGGTTAGAGGGGCCGTAAATAACGATCTCCTCTAATACCGAAAGAGCCCGCATGGCGTAGCTGACAAGCTCCTGTTCGTGTTTCTGAATCGCCTCCATCCCAATGGATTGCAGATAATCAATGGCGGCGCCAAAAGCAATCACGTCCGCGATATTTGGCGTCCCTGCTTCGTATTTCCAAGGGATATCATTCCACTCGGCCTCCCCCAGCGTTACTTTGCTAATCATTTCGCCTCCCCCTAAGAAAGGGGGCATCGCTTCCAATAATTCTTTGCGGCCGTAAAGAACCCCTACTCCCGTGGGGCCGAGCATTTTATGAGCCGAGAACGCCAAGAAATCGGCGCCGATTTTCTGAACATCCACCGGGAGGTGCGGCACGCTCTGCGCGCCGTCCACAACAAAAATGGCCCCGGCGGCGCGCGCCAGCTTTCCAATCTCAGCGATAGGATTAATCGCCCCCAATACATTAGAGGCGTGCGTGACGGCGACAATCTTGGTCCGTCCGTTTAGCTTTTCCTTGAATTCATCCATCTTCAAAAAACCATTGTCGTCGATATCGACAAAAACTGTTTTAGCTCCCTTTTCTTTGGCGATCAGATACCAAGGAATCAAATTGGAATGGTGCTCCATCACGGTCAATAAAATTTCATCGCCTTGTTTTAAATTCGCTCCTCCCCACGCGCGTGCTGTCAGATTAATCGCCTCAGTGGCGTTGCGGGTAAAAAGGATCTGCGCGGGATCTTGGCCGGGGACATTGATGAAACTGGCCACTTTTTCACGTACTGCTTCATATTGATCGGTCGCTTCTTCACTCAGTGTGTGAACGCCCCGGTGGATGTTCGCGTTGGTGGTCTCATAATAACGCTTGAGCGCTTCGATGACGGCGCGAGGTTTCTGGGTAGTCGCCGCGTTATCCAGATAAACGAGCGGCTGACCATGAATCTGGCGCGAGAGAATCGGAAAATCCTGTCTTATTTTTTCGATGTCTAACATAGGTTCAATGACCAATGACCAATGACAAAATTCAAATGACAAAATATCAAAACATTCTTTTGTCATTGGTCATTCGATATTTGTTATTCACTTGTCATTTGTGCTTTGACATTTGTCATTATCAAATAGCTATCTTCACCTCTTCCCCCTCTATTTTTACTTCATACGTCTTCACCGGAATCACCGCCGGAAGACACGTCACCTTGCCGCTTTTGACGTCAAACCGCGCCCCGTGGCGGGGGCATTCGATCTGGTCATTGAACAATTCCCCTTCCCCCAGCGGCCCGTTGTCGTGAGTGCAGAGATCGTCAACCGCGTAAATTGTTCCACCTACATTACACAAGGCGATTCGCTTTCCTTCGACTTCGACGACCTTCACTCGTCCCTGCGCGACGTCAGAAACCTTCGCCACCGTCTTAAAAGAGCTCATTTTATCAGAACCATCTCTTCGATCGCCACCGGCGCCCTTTTTTCAATTCTCTGAGTCAGCCGCATTCGCGCCGTGTTTCTCAATTCCTCGCCGCGAATTCGCTGAATAGCATGTTCAAAGAAACCATACAGCAATAATTCCTCCGCCACCGCCGCGTCCAGCCCCCGGCACATCAGATAAAACTTTTGTTCTTCATCCACCGGCCCGACGGTTGCCCCATGAGTGCATCGGACGTCGTCGGCTTCAATCTCCAGGACGGGGATAGAGTTGGCTTTGGCCCCCTTGCTTAAGAGCAGATTCCGGTTCGACTGATAGGCGTTGGTGGCTTGAGCCCCCTTTTGAATCCGGATCAACCCGTAATAG
>CAYJQR010000063.1:0-12201 GCA_964372345.1 uncultured Planctomycetia bacterium
AGACACTGATTATAAATAAAGATGCAGGCTTATCGTTTCGACAAAGCCTACGATTGTATCGTCATCGGCGCCGGGCATGCCGGCTGTGAAGCGGCGCTGGCGGCCAGCCGGATGGGGCTGGCGACGCTTTTGCTCACGATGAACTTAGACACCATCGCGCAGATGTCGTGTAATCCGGCGATCGGCGGGTTAGGAAAGGGGCATTTGGTCCGCGAGATGGACGCCCTCGGCGGCGAAATGGGGAAGGTAATAGACCAGACCGGCATCCATTTCAAGATGCTGAATTTATCCAAAGGTCCCGCCGTTTGGGCCCCGCGGGCGCAAGCCGACAAAAAAGCCTACCAGTTCCGCGTCAAACATATCCTCGAATGCCAGAAGGGACTCGACATCAAACAACAGCAGGTGCAGGAGATTCTCGTTGAAACCGCCGCGGATGGGAGAAAAAAGGCCCGAGGGATTTTAACGACCACAGGGATTGAATTTCAATGCCGCGCCGTTATTGTCACCACGGGGACTTTCTTGAAGGGGCTCATTCACATGGGCGAAGAAAAAATCCAGAGTGGACGATTCGGCGAGCAGTCGTCCTCTGGGTTAAGCGCCAGCCTTGAAAAACTGGGGATCCAAATCGGACGGTTAAAAACAGGAACTCCTCCTCGGATCAACCGCCGGACGATCCGCTACGAAGGGTTAGAAACGCAGCCGCCGGATGACTCTCCACAACCGTTCTCTTACTCGACAGAAAAAATCTCACAGCCGCAGATCGTCTGTCACATCACCTATACCAATGAAAAGACGCATGAACTGATCCGTGCCAATACGCACCGCGCGCCGATGTATAACGGGCAGATTCAAAGTATCGGGCCGCGCTACTGTCCTTCGATCGAAGACAAAGTCAATCGCTTCCGTGACAAAACAAGACACCAGCTTTTCCTGGAACCGGAAGGAATCTATACCGAAGAGGTCTATATCAACGGGTTATCCACATCTCTTCCACAGGATGTTCAAATCGCTATCTTAAAGACAATAAAAGGGTTAGAGGATTCCGAGATCATGCGGTTCGGGTATGCTGTGGAATACGACTTTGCGCCGCCGACTCAGCTCTGGTCCACCTTGGAAACCAAGCAGATAGAGGGGTTGTTTCACGCCGGACAGATCAACGGAACCTCCGGCTATGAAGAAGCGGGCGCGCAGGGGTTGATGGCCGGGATTAACGCGGCGCTGAAGTTAAAAGGGAAAGCGCCATTGATTCTGGACCGCTCAGAGGGGTATATCGGCGTGATGATTGATGATTTGGTAACCAAGGGGGTTGATGAGCCGTATCGGATTTTCACTTCGCGCGCGGAACACCGTCTTCTCCTCCGTCAGGATAACGCGGATCAGCGTTTGATGAAGTATGGATTTGATCTGGGATTAGTGCCGGGGGATCTTTACGAGCGGCAGCGAGAGAAATGGGAACGGGTAAAACAAAGAATTTCCTTTTTGACCACTACTTATACGAATGAAGGGTCTCTGGTTCAATTGTTGCGGCGCCCGGAAGTCCGGTATGATGATCTTGTCAGGCAGGTCCCCGAGTGCTTGGAACCGGACATCGGCGTCAAGACGCAGGTAGAAACGGAAATTAAGTATGAAGGGTACATCCGGCGAGAAGAAGCCCTCGTCGAGAAGTTTAAGAAGTTAGAAGAGAAGAAAATCCCGCCAGAATTTTCCTACGACGCGGTCAAAGGAATCCGCCGCGAGGCCAAAGAAAAATTAAGCAAAATCCGCCCTGTCTCTATGGGGCAGGCCTCGCGGATTTCCGGGATTACCCCCTGTGATATCTCACTCCTCTTGGTCAGTCTCGGGCAAAAATTTTCCTAAAAAAGAGCGCTATTTTGTAGTATGATGGGAACGAAGGGGGCTAAGAGGGAAATGACACATTTAGAAAAGCTGGAAAGCCAATCGGTGTATGTCTTAAGGGAGGCGTACAGCCATTTCAAGAACCTGGCGATGCTCTGGTCGATCGGCAAGGACAGCACGGTTCTGCTCTGGCTGGCGCGGAAGGCCTTCCTGGGGCATGTCCCTTTTCCGCTGGTCCATATTGACACCTCCTATAAGATTCCGGAGATGATCCAGTACCGGGATAAACTCGCTCTAGAATGGGGACTGAACATGGTTTACGGGATTAACGAACAGGCGCTGAAAGAGAAACGGACTTTTCCCGATGGCGCGCTGACACGATTAGAATGCTGTAAAACACTCAAGACCGACGCGCTGGTCAACACCCTTTCGGGGAAATGGCCCCGGTATCGGTTGGATCACTCGACGAAGAAATATGTCCTGGATGAGAACAAAGAACCGTATACCGGCGTCATTGTCGGCGTCCGTTCGGATGAA
Source organism: uncultured Planctomycetia bacterium (assembly GCA_964372345.1). Taxonomy (GTDB): domain Bacteria; phylum Omnitrophota; class Gorgyraeia; order JACOVV01; family JACOVV01; genus JACOVV01. The sequence continues at coordinate 2,374 of CAYJQR010000063.1, forward strand.
GAAGGAAGCCGATCCAAAGAGCGGTATTTTTCTCCGAGAGATAAACACAGCGACTGGAACGTCGGCGACCAGCCGCCGGAATTGTGGAACCAATTCAAGACTAATTTCGCGCCGGGGACGCATATCCGGATCCATCCCCTCTTGGATTGGACAGAGGTAGACATCTGGGAATATATCGGCCGGGAAAACATTCCGGTCACCGGACTTTATTTTGACCAGGGGAAAGGAGAACGTTACCGCTCGCTGGGATGCTACCCCTGCACCTTTCCGGTGAAATCCACCGCTAAAAATGTTCAAGAGATTATTGATGAGTTAAGGAGCGGGAAATTCAAAAACATCGCCGAGCGCTCCGGACGCGCTCAGGATAAAGAAGATGGCGGCGGTCTTGAATTTCTGCGCCGCGGCGGGTACATGTGATGAACTCATTTCAATGAAAACGATGCGTAAAGCACAACTTCCAAAAATGAACATCGTCGTCGTGGGGCACGTGGACCACGGCAAAAGCACCCTCATCGGGCGCCTGCTGGCGGATACCGGTTCTCTTCCGGAAGGAAAACTGGAACAGGTCAAGGCCGAATGCCGGCGGAACGCCAAACCGTTTGAGTACGCGTTCCTTTTGGACGCGCTTAAAGACGAACAGGCGCAGGGGATCACCATTGACACTGCCCGATGTTTCTTTAAGAGCAAAAAACGGGAATACATCATCATTGACGCGCCGGGGCATATCGAATTTCTAAAAAACATGATCTCCGGCGCCGCCCGCGCCGAAGCGGCATTGCTGGTGATTGACGCCGAGGAAGGGATTCAGGAAAACTCCAAGCGCCATGGGTATCTTCTCTCAATGCTTGGAATCCGGCAGGCGGCCGTCTGCGTCAACAAAATGGATCGGGTCGGATACAGCCGGGATGTTTTCGGGAAGATCGAAAAGGAGTACCGAAAATTCCTGAACGAAATCGGGTTGGCCGCGAAGGTCTGCATCCCGGTCGCGGCGTTCGAAGGGGACAATATAGCCCGCCCTTCCGCGAAATTGAAATGGTTTAATGGGCCGACAGTTTTGTCGGTGCTGGATTCGTTTGAGAGCGCCCCCGGCGCCGCGGATAACCCGTTTCGCATGCCGGTGCAGGGAGTCTATAAATTTACCGAAATGAACGATACCCGCCGGATCATCGCCGGGAGAATCGAATCGGGAGCCGTTTCGGTCGGAGATAAAGTTGTTTTCCTCCCGTCTCGCAAACGTTCCACGATCAAAACGATCGAGGGATTCAACGCCCCCGCGAAGAAACGGATCTCGGCGGGGAGCTCGGCCGGTTTCACGTTGACGGAGCAGATCTACGTCAACCGCGGCGAAGTCATGTGCAGAGAAGGAGAACCGCTCCCCGCCGTTACCTCCTTGATGAAGGTGAGGATTTTCTGGATGGGGAAAAAAGAGATGACGCCGGGCAAGGAATACAAACTGAAAATCGCGACCGCCGAGGCGCCGGTATGGCTCAAAGAGATCAAGCGGGTGATCGACGCTTCCGACCTGAAGAAAATGAGCAAGAAGGTTGTCGAGCGCCACGACGTGGCCGAGTGCCTGCTGGAATGCGCGCGGCCTGTCGCTTTTGACCGCTCGCAGGATCTGGAAGCGACCGGCCGCTTTGTCATCGTTGACGGATACGATATCGCCGGAGGAGGAATTATCTCCGAGGGGGTCAAGGACGAACAAGCCGCCGTTAGAGAACAGGTCTCCATCCGGCAGGAACAGTGGGACTTCAGCGTCGTGGGGCCGGAGGAACGGAGCGTCCGATACGGGCATCGGGCTAAACTGATCCTGCTGACCGGGAAAGCCGGCCTTGGAAAGAAGACGATCGCCAAGGAACTAGAGAAAGAGTTGTTCCAATCGGGAGCAAAAACTTATTTCCTCCCGATTGGAAACCTCTTGAGAGGGCTCGACGCGCACACGGAGGGGCATCGGTCTTCCCGTCGGGAGCATATCCATCGTTTAGGAGAAGTGGCCCATCTCTTCCTGGACGCCGGTTTGATCGTTATCGCCACTGCCACCAATCTCAACGACGAGGAGCTCCGAGAATTACAGGAAGTGACCGACCGCGATTCGATCGCGATCGTCAACGTCGGCAAAAATGAATTTACCGACCACGTCGTTGATCTCAATCTGAGCGAAAAAGAAAACTCCGCCAGAAACGTGGAAAAGATCGCGCAGTTGTTGAAGGAACAGAAGGTATTGTTTTATTAATTCCCCTTGCGCTTTGAAAAGCACTCTTTACAGTAGACCGGGCGGTCTCCGCTGGGTTTGAAAGGAACTTCGCACTCCTGTTTACACTCTGCGCAAACGGCCTTGTACATTTCCCGCGGCCGCCCGCCAAACCGATCATCACTTCGTTCACCACCTCGTTGAAATCCCATGATTTCTCCTTTTTTTGTTAGGATTATATTATACCAGATGCCGCCTCCAAATGTCAATGCCGGCTGCTGAGGCTTTTATAATTTTTTCGCTCTTACAGTATTTAAAGCCATTTTTATCTTGATCTTGACCCCTCTCCTATTTTGTTCTTTGTATTAGGTTATGAGCTTGCTTCTTCTTAAAGAACCGGTTCAAACTCGACTTGAATTCGCGCGATTCTTCCATGGCGGATCCATTCGGCGTAGGGAGCGCCGATGGTTGGCCCTTTGATTTCTACCTTTCTCCCGTCGGGATCCAGGAAAGAAATTTGGGCGGGTCGGATGGATCGTTTGCCATAGGTAGGAAGGCGGCTTGGGTTGTGATAGTGAACTTTCACCTTTCCCAGAAAAGAAAATTTAAAGTCGCCGTTTTTCGTGAAGAAATCTCTTGGCAAAAGAGGACTGAAGCGGAGATTTAATTCATGTCGGTCGTTTAAGAAAAATGGTTTTCTGCCAATAACCGTCCACAGCCACAGATGCAAAAATTCGGCCGTCGCCCCTGATAACCGGGCGACATACCCTCTTCCGTGAAGCTTGGGATCGGGATAAACACTGCTCACTAAAAATGAGCTGTTTTCCAGGGGGCTTCTCCCGTATCGTTTTGCCGGCTGGAATGGAATCAGCGCTTTGGGGAGATCTTGATAAAATTCGTCAATGAGTCCGGCCCGAAGCAATTCCAGAAGATACTTATACTCCATGTGAAGCCAGATCGCCTGATGTTCCAGCCAGCCGCCAGTGAAGACACGGCATCGCCCAATCTCTTCCGGTTCCGTCAAGAGAGAATCGCAAACTCGGTACATCCCTAATTTTTGATCGTACAACGGGCTCTTGCGGACCGCCTCATAGAGATTTTTGGCCCGCTTGGGATCGGTCTCCACGCGAAGGGCATGAACGATTCCCTCTAGAAAAAGGGGAAGACGCTTCTGTTTTCCCCCTCTAACCTCATAATAAAAATAACTCCGATAAAGTCCTGTTTTCGAATCATAAGCCTTTTTAATTCCCCGATCTATTTTTGCCAATGCCTTTTGAAAAAACTCTTGGAGTTCCTTTCCTGTAATTTCTTTCTCTCTCCCAGAAAACCCCAGTCGAGTTCGTTGTCGATATTCTTCCTTGGCGTCATAACTCTTCTGCCAATAAACCGAATCCTTTTCATCGAGAAACTCTTTTAATTTGTTGAGAAAATCCCCCAATTCCTCACAAAGAGAAATCCGATAAGATTCTTCCACCTTCAGTTTCTCAAAACTCGTTCGTAGAAAAACAATCCACCGCTTTAGCTCGAAAGTTTCGCAGACGGAAGAACCGAATAATCCTGGCAAACCGTTCAAGGCGTCGTACCAGTTCGGTTTCTCCGCCTCCATCTCGATCCCGATCCCTTGCGGATCCAGCGAAGCAAGCTTGTTCACAACCACGGTGATCATCTTCGCGGCCAGGGTTGTCTTGTAAACTTCCCCTCGCCCATGATCTACTCTGACTTTATGGGGTTCTTCTTTTCGCGCTTTGAGGAGCGCTTCTTTCTCCAGATCTTTATAGACCGAATGGTATTGCCTGATTTTCCCATTGGCCAAAACATATTTCTTTGAACGGGGCGCGACCACGAACGTGTTATCGTAGAAGGTAAAAACTTTCTTCTTTAAAAGAATTTCTTCATCCTTCTCGGGATAGACCGCCAGATAACTCTCCAGCAGATCGAGATTGTAGGTCCAGTGATCGGTCCAGAATCCTTCCCCATGATCGGCGTCTTCGATCTCTTCGCACCGGTCGAGCAGTTCATTCAAAAATATTTCTGCGGATTTTCCAACCGAAATTTTTTCTTTAGCGAGATGCTCCAGCAACTCTCCCGGAGTGAACGGTTTTGAAAGAAACGCCTTCAAGGAATCGGGAACGCTTTCCGTCGAACGGAGCCGGTAACGAATCCCTTTGTAAACCAGAGGATTGAACCCGTCGGACTGAATCAGATTGAAAAAGATGATCACGTTCTGGTCCTTCACCTCCGGATAAAACCAGACGTCGTTGCGCCGATTCTGATTGACATCGCGATAATTGGCGTTTCCTTGAGAGAAATAAGTCGCTGGGACCACAAATTGATTGTAATCTCGTTCGAGATCTCCATGTTTCCGTGAATAGAGATAAAATACCTTCCCTTTTTTCTCACCCAAGACCACCGGTTTGCCTCCCCGCAGGACATTGTCCAGATAGCTCTGACGACTATAAGCATCCCACACGGGATTCGCGCTCGTAGTCGCGATCGGGTCGGTCAATCCCCGGATCAATTGTTGATTTTCTTTCTCTTTTTCTTCAAAAAAACTCTTTTGCCGGATTCTTGGCAGGGACGCGTTCAAAGTTTCCCAGCTGTTCATATGACCAAAAAGAGAATACAAGGCCGCGGAGGCGCCCGGTTGAACGACTGTTTCAGTCACGCCGAAAGCGCAAGGCGTTTTTTCTCCCGCGTGCTGTACTCGTGGAATCCGCAGCGGCGTGCAGACAAAGTTGGCTGGGAGCGAAAAATCAGTGACAGAACCAAACAGAACCTCGGGATCCACAATTGGAACCAACGGACTCGTTTTTCCGCCATTTTCCAAAAACCCACAATAAAAATTCCCTTTCTCGATATGCACGACCTCCGGCCGGTCGTGCGGTTCTACTCTCAGCCGGTAAAACGGTGCCTTGTTTTCTAGATTATCCACCTGCACCCACGCCTCGATCGTCCGGCTCATCTGTTTGATAAACCAGTCGGTCATTCCGTAAGGAATCATCACCGGCATTCCGTCCACGATGGAAAGGTTTTGCTTTCTGGAAGTAAGATTGGTGATCGTGAGAATTCTCGCGAGAGCGGCAAACGGTTCGTGAGGAATCGTGAAATAACGGACTTGAAACTCTAATCCAAGATCACGATTTTCTTCCAGAATCACCAATTCGTGCGGCTGGATTCGCATCGTCTGAATGACACGGGGCGAATGGGTCTTTGGAAATTGGAACGGTTCATCATAATGAGCCTTGCCGCCGCGATGAATTTTGATAAACGTCCGAAATCCTTGGAGAGTGACCTGCCGCCAGGCACGGTTTGCCGGAAGAAATTCCATCAACGGATGGTCTTTATCTTGAATCCCGAAACTGGCGATCCCCTGCCCCCGGTTGACGTAAAAAACCCACATCGGAATCCCCCACTCTCCCGCGATTCCGGGAAAGAAACTCGCGAAAGGGGGGGTCTGATTGTACTGAGAAATTAAAAAATCACCCATTTTACACTTGTCCTCTATCAATGATTGTATGCGGTCCGATGTTTCCAAAGAGGATACTTTCTTTCTCAATGGAGAATGTAAAGCGATACCTCTTGGTGATATCAGCCTCCCACACATTGGATTCTGTTTTATACCGGTGCGTGTTCAGAGATGGGTGTCTAGGATTTGCTGCAAAGAGCAGAAACTTTTCATCAAACCTCTCCTGAATAGAGGGCGGGAGTCTTTGGTAGTTTTCCTTGAACCTCTCAGTAAAAATTAACTCTTTAGCCATTGGATGGCTTTCTGTGGGTTGCTGAATTTGTGGACTTGTCCTTTTCGGAGATCTTGTTCGGAGACCTTGGCCTCTTCTTCCCAATCAAAGAGATGCTGGGTCTGTACGTAGAATCGAGACAGAACATGGTTGATAAAGGTGGAGCGTGGAGATTGCCCCCGAAGAGTATCAACCCAACTGACTAGACGGTTGTCTAGGGTGATATTGATGTGAGATTTTCGATCCATAAAGCATCACTCCCTTCTGATCATTTCATCTACTATACTACTATACTATAATAGTATACAGTTGTCAAGAATGAAAATGAATATTCCTCAGAGTCTAATGTAGTGAGGAGGCTTGATGCCAGCAGGTGTGACGGAAAACCGAACGTAGGGAAATTTGATCTCTTTGATCACGTGTTAAGGCGACAAAATAGCCACGGTATTTTTCTGTCAAGTGCGCCATGTCTAAAGCCTTCATGGTATTTCACCTCCTTCTCTTATAAGATTATCACAACTTTGATGGTCTCGCGCGAGTTCTTCAAGAGCTCAATGAAAACGACGCAAAAATTCTACGCCACCGCAGGGGCGCGGTAATACGGTACCCATCCCGATTTATCTTTAAACAAGCGGACACAGCGAATCATTTTCTTATCGGTTAAAGTAAAGCGGTGATACCTCCCGGCGGGAACGACAATCAGATCTCCCTGCTCTACCTTGACCCGCATCCATTGATCTTTGCTGGAGCGAATATCAAAGATCCCTTCTCCCAGAAGCACAAACCGGATTTCGTCTTCATCATGCCGGTGCTCGTCAATAAATTTATGGCATATCTCTTCAAGATTGGGCATAGCGGGTTTGAGTTCAACGGTATCCTGTTCGATATATCCATTTTTATCTTTGAGCCAATCCATAGTCGGCTGATAACTATTCGGCTCTGTCTCCAGCCTGCGGTTTAAAACTCCTTCCCGCGCGAGCTCTTCAGAAGTCAATTCTCTCCGCTCTGAATCGTCCAATAAGAACGCGTTCATGGATGGCCCTCCCTTAATTGAAGGTGATACATCTGTACGGCTGCCGCGAAAAGATAATCATAACATTCCGCTTGCGCTTTTGCCTGCTTCCAATCCTTCCCCCAAACATAAACTCCGTGCCCTTTGACGAGTACCGCCTGTGTCTTGGGGAATTTCTGTATCGCCTGCGCCATCGAATCGCTTAATTGCGATTCGTGCGGCGTGTTGGCAATGACCGGGACTTCGAGCGTGTCATAGATCGTCATCCCTTCGATCCCCTTCATCATTTCAAGCCCTGTCACGCGGAAAGTATTTTCACTGATCAGGGTTGCCAGCATCGCGTTTAACGAATGACTGTGCAGAACCGCCCCGGCGTCGCGCAGGCGGTAGCAATTCATAAAAAGCGGCTTGCAGGCCGAAACGCAATACTCTCCCTCGGGGCCTTCAATGACATTGCCTTGAAGATCCAAGACGTAGAGATCCTCCGGTTCAATCCGCTCTTTCTGCGCGCCGCTGGGAGCCATATAGATCCTCTCCCCCTCTCGGATGGAAATACCTCCGCCTGTCCCGCTCGCCCACCCCAGGGAATAGAACTGCCGGCACAACTGGCAGATTAACTCACGGACATTTCCCGTTTTTAATGTCTCAATCATCGAATCACTTTGGAGGTGAAATGACTGTTCGATTCCGTTTTCTGAAGTTCTGTTCTCCAATAGTTTAACAAATCTTCCAGCGTTTTCTCAAAAGGGATGGTGGGAGCCCATCCTGTCGCGCGGCGGAATTTGGCGCTGTCCCCTAAAAGAATGGGAACGTCGCTCGGTCTCAGCCGGTCAGGATTCGTTTCAATTTTCACTTTCACAGTGGAATACCCCAGCAGTAAATCCAAAATCTGCCGAATCGTGTAATCCTTTCCGGAGGCGATGTTGTAAACTTCTCCGGGTTTCCCTTTTTCCAGCGCCAACCAATACCCGCGGACCACATCGCGGACATCGGTGAAATCCCGTCTTGCCGTCAAGTTCCCGACTGAAATGACAGCGGGCTGGAGCCCTAGTTCAATCGCCGCGATCTGCTTGGCGAAATTGCTCTCGACAAAAACCTCCCCTCTTCTGGGGCCGGAATGATTGAAACCACGCGTGCGGACAATCGGCATCTTGTAACTTTGATAGTACTGATATCCTAAAAGATCCTGACCCACTTTGGAAACAGCGTAAGGGCTCAAGGGGCGCAAGGGATTTTCTTCGCGGATCGGAACTTCATTCTCCAAAACCATGCCGTACTCTTCGGAACTTCCGGCGATCTGAATACCGCATTGAACGCCGCTGGTGCGGACCGCTTCCAGCAGGTTGACCTGTCCGATGATGTTGGTCGTTAGAGTTTCGGTGGGGGCTTTCCAAGAGGTGGGGACAAAGGATTGCGCCGCCAGATGAAAAATCCGCTCCGGGCGGATTTGTTCAATCATGGTGCGGACACTGACAGCGTCGCGCAGATCACATTCGTGAAGTTTCAACTGGCTCAACAGGAGATGAACATTGTCCAACTTGCTCCGCCAGCGGACTAATCCGTGGACTTCGATCCCCCCTTGCGCCAGCAAGAGCTCAGCAAGATGACTTCCAACAAATCCCGTAATACCAGTAACAACAACTCTCATCTGTATCTTCTCCTATTGATAATATAACATTTTTTAGAATGTAATTATCTCATAAAATCCGCCGGTTGACAAATAACTCCACCCTACCCTCCGCAACGGAAACTGAGGATATCACCGTCTTCCACGATGTACTCTTTCCCCCGCAGGCGGTACTTTCCCGCTTTTCGAACAGCGTCTTCGCTCCCTAGAGTGATAAACTCTTGATAAGACATCTGCTCCGCACGGATGAATGCCCGTTCCAAATCAGAGTGAATCGCTCCCGCCGCTTGCGGAGCGGTCGAACCGGCTCTCACGGTCCATGCCCTGACCTCATCCTGTCCTACCGTAAAATACGAAATCAGTCCTAGTGTTTGGTAGCTGACTCTGGTTAACTGATCCAGCGCCGATTCTTTGATCCCCAGCTCTTTCAAAAACGCCTCTTTTTCCTTTGGGTCATCTAAAGCGGAAAGTTCCTCTTCTATTTTCGCGGAAACCTGAGCGACCCCCGCGTGGGGATAACGTTGTTTGATCGAGTGGAAGAAAGACTCGTCGCTGATTCGATTCTCGCCGGCGTTGAGAATCACCAAAAGCCCCTTCCGCGTCAGGAATGAATATCCGCTGACTTTTTTCTGATCCTCGTCAGACCACGCCATTGTGCTCAGCGGTTTTTCCTGATCCAGATGGTCCTTACAGCACACCATCAGTTCCAGCTCCCCTTTCTGCGCGTCGTTTGTTTTCCGCGCCAATTCTTTATTGAGCCGTTCGATCCGTTTCTCAACGAAGAGAAGATCATTCAGAAGGAATTCCGACTGAATCGCCCGAAGGTCCCTCATTGGATCCACCGACCCGTCCAAGTGAAAAACGGATTCGTCCCCGAACGCGCGTACGACAATCCCGATTGCGTCCACCAGAGCAAGCCCCTTAAAAAATTCCTGGTTCTCCTCGGAATTTTTGGTCAAGTCCGGCAGGAGAAAATATTGAATCGCCGCCAGAGTCACTTTGGCAGGATGGTACATCTCTGTCAGCTTCGCGACGCGTGGATCTCTCACCGGGGCAATGGCGGTCTGCGCTTTCGCCGGATCAGCGCCGGTCAAAAGGCGGAATAAAGTTTTCTTCCCCGATTGCGGGAATCCCACCAATCCTATCTGCATGGGGCTAGTATAACATACTCGAAGCAGGGGGTAAGCAGGGGGTCATAAGCAGGGGGTCAGATCTTGCAATCGAGTATTTCCATCTTTTTTGAAAGAAATTTGCCTCTGAC
>CAYJQR010000064.1:0-11982 GCA_964372345.1 uncultured Planctomycetia bacterium
TTTGAGTCCGCCGTTCGCCGGCAGGGGATCTATGAGGCGGCAAAAGCAGGATTAAATGATTCTAGCCAAGACGGAGGTTGAAAGAAATCTCTATCAGCTTTAATTCATTTTTTCATGGTAGAATAACTCTTCATGAAGATCATCCTTGTTGGTTTCATGGGATCGGGCAAAAGCGTAGTCGGCAGGGGGCTGGCCAAGCGACTGGGAGTACGGTTTGTGGATATTGACGAAATCATTGTCAGGCGTGAAGGGAAAAGTATCGCCAGGATCTTCGCCGAATTGGGAGAACCGTATTTCCGAAAGATAGAAAAAGGAGTCGCTTTGGAAGTCTGCGGGCGGGCCGACTCCTGTATCATCGCGACCGGCGGCGGGACGCTGATGGACCCCGACAGCAGGGCCGCTTTAAAGAAAACCGGAACCCTCGTTTGGCTGAAAGTAAGCCCCGCTAAGGCCATGGAACGGACGAAAGATCATCCTGTCAGGCCCCTTTTAAAGGAAGGAAACCCGCAGGGAAAAATTCTTTCTTTACTGGCTCTGCGGGAACCGCTGTACGCTCAGGCGAACCTGATGGTGGAGACCGATCAGCGATCGGTGGAGCAAGTCATCCAGGAAATCCTCAAAAAATTTTCTTCTTTTTGATGCAAGAAAATCCTCCGTCAGTGCGTCTTTATCAGTAGGATGACAGAACTCGAAGCGATTCTCCTGCTGAATTCATCTTCAAAAGTCCATCTCAAGAATCTGGGATCTTACCTGGAGCGGTACGATTCTCTGGAAGGGATATTAAAAAAAGACCCTGAGATCCGGGAGAGATGCCGGGGGTTTAATCTTGCCGAAGAGATGCGGGGGGTGGGCAGAAGAAAAGTTCAATTGGTTCCTTTTACCGATGAACGTTACCCGCAGCGGCTTAAAGAGCTTTCGGCCCCGCCGTTGCTCCTCTATATACAGGGGAGGTGGGAGGCGCTGGATGAGCCGTTAGCGGTGGCCATTGTCGGGGCTAGGAAGGCAACTCCCTACGGGCTCAAAATCGCGCGGGAATGGGCCAAAGAGTTTGTTTCCTATGGGGTGACGGTGGTCTCCGGGCTGGCGCTCGGGATTGACGGGGCGGCTCATGAGGGGGTGATTCAAGCGGGGGGAGAAACCGTGGCGGTTTTAGGATCCGGGCTGGGAGAATTGTATCCGCCGGAACATCGGCGGCTGGCGGATCAGATCGTGGAACAGGGGGCGTTGATCTCAGAGTTTTCCATCAGAGCCATGCCTGCCACGTATCACTTCCCCAGGAGGAACAGGATTATCAGCGGGCTTTCAATGGGGGTGATTGTGGTGGAGGCCGGAGAAAAAAGCGGATCGCTGGTAACCGCGTCGCTGGCGGGGGAGCAGGGAAAAGAGGTTTTCGCGGTCCCGGGCCGCGTGGATTCGCCCATGTCACTGGGAGCTCACCGCCTTATTAGGGATGGGGCCAGGGTCGCGCTGTCACCCAGAGGAGTATTAGAGGAATTGGCGGTGCCGATTCTGCAGCAAAATGCCGGCAGGGTAGATGCGGGCGCCGTTCCCGCGGAAGATGCCGAGGCGAATTTTATTCTCCGTTGTCTATCGGACGAACCGGTTTCATTGGAAGATTTGGTGAAACAGCTTCAGAGGCCTGTTACGGAATTAATCAGCGAATTGTCTCTGTTAGAATTGGCCGGCAAGGTCGTGCAGCTTCCCGGCGCCCGCTTTGTGAAACCTTGACAAGTTCTTTGTGGAAACAGTAGAGTAGAGTATCATGAAAATTCTTGTGGTGGCGGCGCATTGTGATGACGAAACTTTAGGGTGCGGCGGGACTATCGCCAGGCACGCGCTTGGAGGAGATCAGGTTTATGTGCAGATTTTGGTCGGCCGGACGAACCGCTATCTGGTTTCACGCGGATACCGTTACGATCAGCGGGTGATTGACCGAGTCAAGCAGGCGGCCGTGAAAGCGGGAAAAGTTCTGGGGGTCAAAGAAATTTTCTTCGCCGATTTACAGGATGAAGAACTTATCACTAATCTGACAGCGAGTGTCGAGGCGGTGGAGAAAGTCGTTGCTAAGATCAACCCGGAGATCGTTTACACTCATCACTCCGGTGATGGGAATCAAGATCACCGCGGGGTATTTGAAGCAACACTGGTGGCGGTGCGCGCGATCGCGAAAAATAGCCCCAGAAGAGTCCTTTCCTATGAAGTGCTCTCTTCGACCGAACAAGTGACGGGGACCCCCTCATGGGCTTTTGTCCCGAATTATTTTGTTGATATCAGCGGGACTCTTTCCAAAAAACTTCAGGCGATGAAATGTTACAAAGAGGAACTCCGGAAGTTTCCTCACCCGCGCTCCCTTAAAGGGATAGAGACTTTAGCGACTTATCGGGGGATTAGCTGTAACCTGAACGCCGCTGAGGCGTTCCAGCAGATTCGAGACGTATGGTATACTTGACCTGCGTCTATATGGGGAGGTTATTAAAGGAATGGTTCAAATTAAAGTGAATGGCGAACAGAGGCAATTGGATTCTCCGTGTACCCTGCAGGAACTGCTCCACGAATTGAAAATTCAACCGGAGCTTGTGGCGGTGGAACACAATGAAAAAATCGTCAAGCGGGCGGAATACCCCAAAGTGACGATCGAACAGGGGGATCGTTTGGAGATCGTTCGGTTCATCGGCGGCGGAAGCAAAAGATCGCTTGTGATTGTGGAATCTCCCACAAAGGCGAAGACAATTCACAAAATTCTGGGGAAGGATTATTCCGTGAAGTCCTCCATGGGGCATCTGATTGATCTTCCCGCGAGTTCCATGGGGATTGACGTCGAAAAAGATTTTCAGCCGACGTATATCGTGATTAAAGGAAGAAAGAAGAATCTTGACGAACTCAAGAAAGAGGCGAAAGCGAGCGACCAGATCTATCTGGCTCCCGATCCTGACCGGGAGGGAGAAGCGATCAGCTGGCATTTGGCCGGGGCTTTAAAGAAAGGGAATGAAAAGAAACCGGTTTACCGGGTGGTTTTCCATGAGATTACCGAACATGCCATTAAGGAGGCCTTCCAGCATCCGGGAAAGATTGATATGGATAAAGTCAATGCCCAGCAGGCGCGGCGGGTTCTGGACAGAATTGTCGGTTACAGCTTGAGCCCTTTATTATGGCAGAAGGTGGGACGTGGTTTAAGTGCCGGCCGTGTTCAATCAGTGGCTCTCCGGCTCATTGTGGAAAGAGAACGAGAGATCCTGGCGTTTGTCCCGCAGGAGTATTGGGAGATAGAGGCGGAGCTGGAAAAACAGGGGTCAGGGGTCAGGGGTCAGGGGTCAGAAAAACAAAATTCATTTACGGCGAAACTGGAAAAAATAGATGGGGAAAAGGAGCAGGTCTGTAATGAGGAAACGGCTAAAAAATTAGTTGAGGAACTTGAAAAAGCCGCCTATGTTGTTTCGGAGATCAAGGAACAGGACAAAAAAAGAAATCCTCAGGCGCCGTTCACCACCAGCAAGATGCAGCAGGAATCGTTTAACAAACTCCGCTTATCCGCGGAACGAACAATGCGGATCGCGCAGCAGCTCTACGAAGGAGTCGAACTAGGGAGTGAGGGAAGCGCCGGTTTGATTACCTATATGAGAACGGATTCCGTCCGTGTCGCTGAAACCGCTGTTCAAGAAGTACGAAGCTACATCCAGACGAGATTCGGCGAAAAATATCTTCCTGAAAAACCGAATTTTTACCGCTCGAAAAAGCAGGCCCAGGAGGCGCACGAGGCGATCCGCCCGACCGCCGTTGCCCGAACTCCGGAAAAAGTAAAACCGTACCTCACCGAGGATCAGTATCGGCTTTATGAATTGATCTGGAACAAGTTTGTCGCGTCTCAGATGACGCCGGCATTGTACAAACAGACTACGGTTGATATCTCTGCGGGGAGATGCCTCTTTAGGACGACCGGTTCTCATCTTTTATTTGACGGTTTCACGGTCCTCTATCGTGATTCGGATGAAGAGGAGGATAAGGAACTTCAACTTCCTTCTTTATCGGTGAAGGAGGTTCTGCGCTTGATCCAATTGATCCCTTCCCAGCATTTCACGAAACCCCCTCCACGTTACACGGACGCGAGTCTTGTCAAGACGCTGGAAGAGAAGGGGATCGGCAGACCGAGCACTTATTCCCCGACGATTCAAACGGTCGTGGACCGCCATTACGTTGACCGGCGGGAAGGGGCTCTTCACCCGACGGAACTTGGGATGGTGGTGACCGATCTTTTGGTGAAACATTTTCCTGAAATCCTGGATTACGAATTTACCGCTAACATGGAAGAACGTTTGGATGAAGTCGAGGAGGGGAAAGAAAACTGGGTGGAGGTACTAAGGAAGTTCTATGGCCCGTTTGCCGCCACGGTCGAAACCGCGAAGGAAGAGATGAAAAAGGTCAAGAGAAGCGAAGTCAAGACCGACCAGATTTGCGACAAATGCGGCAAGCCGATGGTCATCAAATGGGGGCGTTACGGGAGGTTCATCAGCTGTTCGGGGTTTCCCGACTGCAAGAATGCCAAACCGATCACCTCCGGCGTCAAATGCCCAGAGCCGGGATGCACCGGCGAACTCGTTCAAAAACGGAACCCGAGGGGAAGGGTCTTTTACGGTTGCAGCCGTTATCCCGATTGCCGCCATCTTGCCCGCCGGCTCCCTAAAGAAGCAGCGAATTAGGGGTCATATCAAATGTCAAGACCTGACCCCATTATGATGTTCCTTCGCTATCTGGAGGCGGAGCGAAACGCTTCCCAGCATACTCTTTACAATTACCGTATTGATCTGAAGGAATTCCTGGGGTTTCTTCAAGATCTGGGACCGAGAGAAGTAGATTATCTGCGGCTCCGCCTCTATCTGGCTCATTTGAAAGAAAAGAACCTTTCCCGAAAAAGCGTCGCCAGAAAACTTTCCTGCCTGCGTTCTTTTTACCGGTTTCTTTATCGAGAGGGAGAAATTAAACAAAACCCTACCATTGGGATTTTAACCCCTAAGCAGGAAAGAAAACTTCCCCTGTTCCTCAATGAGCCGGAGGTGGACATGTTATTAGACCTTTCTTTCTCCGATGATTGGACGGGACTCCGCGACCGGGCGTTGTTAGAGATCCTTTACAGCAGCGGGATGCGGGTGGGAGAATTGGTCGGGTTAGAAATCTCTTCGATTGATTTTTTTTCGGGGTACGCCAAACTACGGGGGAAAGGGAAGAAGGAGCGGATTGTCCCGGTCACCGAGACTGCTCTTAGGGCGATCAGGGATTACCTTAAGGCCCGTCCCTTGACAAAGAGCCCCAAGGGAGTCTTCTTGAGCAAACGCGGCACCCGATTGACGACCCGGTCCGTCGCTAGAATCTTAGACAAATATGTCCGGCTGGCCAGCATCCAGAAAAAGATTTCTCCCCACGTCTTGCGGCATTCATTTGCCACTCATCTTCTGGATCGAGGAGCGGATCTGCGGGCCGTGCAGGAACTTCTCGGACACGCGAATCTTTCCACGACACAGGTGTATACTCATGTGACGATGGAACGTTTGAAAGAGGCCTATGATAAAGCGCATCCGAGAGCTTGAAAAGGTTTTCTTCGACCTGCGACCTTCAACCTTCTACCTTTTTTATAATCTTCTGCTTCCCTTTGGGATCCTCGTTTACTTTCTCTATGCCTGGTTTTTCAAAAAGAAAAAAGTGGCTCCTCTGAATAAACGGCTCGGTAAATTATCGCAGGAACAACTCAGACGCCTGAATGGAAAATCTCCCATCTGGATCCAAGCGGTTAGTGTTGGAGAAATAGCCAGTGTGATTCCCCTCATTCAACATTTGCGTCGAGAGTCTCCTGATCAAAAAATTGTCCTCACGACCACCACTCCTAAAGGATTAGAATTGGCTCGGCGTTATGAACAAGAAGGGGTGATCGTGACTTATTTCCCATTAGATTTGTCATGGAGCATGAAAAGGTTTATTGAGAAAATCGCCCCCTCCCTTTTCATCATGGTCGAGAGTGAATTCTGGCCCAATTGTATTGCCCAGCTAGCAGAAAAGAAGATCCCCATGGCGGTGATCAATGGGAGGATTTCATCCAGAGCTCTCCGAAACTATCTGCGATTTCGGTGGATCGCAAGAGAGTTACTTTCGAATATTCACTTGTTCTGCCTGCAAAGTGAGAACGATAAAAAACGGCTGATTGGATTAGGAATTTCTCAAGAGAAAATTCAAATCCCCGGCAACCTCAAATTCGATGCCGATGGCAGCGCTTTTTCTCCTTTGCCCCAAGCCATGACAGAACATTTTAAAAACCGCCCTGTTTGGGTGACAGGAAGCAGTCACAATCCCGAAGAAAAGATGTTGTCTCCGATCTTTCAGAGGATTCTAAAGGATTATCCAAACCTTGTATGGGTCTTAGCCCCTAGACATATAGAACGAGTAACTACTATTGAACAATGGCTGACTCTCAGGACAAGTCCGATCAGGGCAGGCTCCGGCCGAAGAATCTCGATTTTCCGATGGAGTCAATATCGAAACCAACCAGTTCCCCTTCCTTCAGGCGGTGTGATTTTTTTAATAGATACCATCGGTGAATTAAGCTCTCTTTACGTCTTAGCCACGGTTGTTTTCATCGGCGGTAGCCTCATTCCTCACGGGGGCCAAAATCCACTCGAAGCCGCCCGCCTCGGCAAGCCGATCCTTTTTGGACCCTATTTTTTCAACTTCCAGGATATCCAAGAGCAGTTCCTCAATGCCCATGCGGCCATCCAGGCACAGAATGTGGATGAATTAGAGTCATCGCTAAGAGATCTCCTCGCTAATCCTGCCAAGGCAAGCCAAATAGGAAACCAAGCCCTGCGACTGGTAGAGAAAAACCAAGGCGCCACAGAAAGAGTTCTAGCATTGCTGAAATCCATCCTTGAACCCCCTGTCAAGACATATAATAGGACTTGACATAAAAGAAGTATTGTAATTATAATGTAATTATGAAGGCACAAATTATTCAAATTGGCAATTCCCATGGTATTCGAATACCTAAGACTCTTCTTCAGATGTGTCACCTAGGAAGACAGGTCGAACTGGAGGCTCGAGAGTATGAGTTGATCATTCGTTCAACAACGACCCCAAGACAGGGGTGGAAGGAAGTTTTTAAAAAGTTGACCCAATACAAAGAGGGCGAGTTATCTAACGATTTTTCCTTTTCGAATAAATGGGATCGTAAAGAATGGAAATGGGAGTAAGACGTTTTGAAGTTTTCTTGGTCAGGCTGGATCCAACACAAGGAAAAGAGATTAGGAAAACAAGACCTTGTATGGTGATTTCTCCTGATGAAATGAATCTTTTCATTGACACAGTTATCATCGCTCCAATGACCACAAAAGGACAAAGATACCCTTCTCGAGTCTACTGCATTTTTCAGGGAAAAGAAGGACAGGTAGTACTCGATCAAATTCGGACCATTGATAAGTCACGTCTTGTCCAAAAACTGGGTAGATTAGATCAAAAAACGGGACTTAAAGTTCTATCAATTTTGTCAGAGATGTTTGCTCCGTAAGAAACAGATGTAATCGTCGCCTTGGTTCTTCAAAAATCCAGCCCTTCGGTATTTAGAAAATCATAAACAAATTAGGGGTCAAGACTTGAACTTCCTACTTGATTTGTCAAGCCAATTTTATGCATTACCGTAATCTCTACGCATTGCCAAGGGATATTTTTATTTTGCGTTGACAACACGTTCTGAATTGTTGACACAACCAACAGATTCCATTATTCTGTTTGTAGGTAGTTGTCCACTGTGCCCATTTTGGGGAAACTGGGGACGTCCCTAAAGAGGACACCCTTCAGCTTGACCCAACCCAAAACTTCCCGCGCGCTCCAGCCCTCTGGCAGGGGGAGTAAGGGAAGACGCTAGGGACTTAAACTGGCTGAAGCATCAGAGGCAGATTCTTCGGTTTCTTCAGAAATAGGGTTCTGAAATTAAGGATAGTCAAACCGACAGCTTGATGGGTCTTGGGATCTCGGCGGAGTAAAATTCCATCTTCGATCTCATCAGAAATAGCCGGTTGTGGTTTGTCTAACGAGATGTACAAAATATCGGAATGTTCGTCATATTGGAACTTTAACCCTTTGTCCATATGCGATCTCCTTGTTTAATCCGATCTGTTATGTAAGCTGTTCTAACTTCTCGATCGCTTTTGTCACCAACAACACAAATATAGTGGTTATGCACCTTACCCAGGTCCGTTTGGCTTTGCCGTACTGGGTCTCCATAAGGTCGCCCCTTTCTTCCAAGGTCGTCACGTCACGACGGTTGCCGTTAAAAACTTCGTCTATTTTTTCGACGGGAATGCCGAGAATATCTTCCAGAGCTGTTTTTTCATACCAGCCCTCGGCGATGGCAAGCTCGGATTTCCATTATGAACGTTTTTGACGGCATTTCAAGGGAGTGTTCTCCACTACATTTGGTTTTACCCCAACTTCGGGGGTTTTACCCCCGATGGTTAGTTTTGCTAACCAAAACTTCGGGGGTTTTACAATAGAGTGCACCGCTGGATTCTATCGTAGGAGGATCGTCAAAGTTTTAAAAAATAAGATTTTTATCGGTGAACTGGGGAAGTTGAGTTAGCTTAAAATTCTTTTTCTGGAGGGAGGCGACTAATGATAAAATAGGGAATCCTATTATGGCGGAAAATTCGCTCGCTCGTAATTTTTGTATCATCGCTCATATTGATCACGGGAAATCAACGCTGGCGGACCGTTTTCTTCAAATGACCGGTGCCATCACCGAGAGAGAGTTCAAGGCGCAGCTGCTGGATGACATGGACCTTGAGCGGGAACGGGGGATCACCATTAAAGCGAGCGCCGTCTGCCTGCGGTACCGCGCGGTCAACGGAAAAGAATACCAGTTGAATTTGATTGATACCCCGGGGCATGTTGATTTTTCTTATGAGGTTTCCAAAGCGCTTGCCGCGTGCGAAGGGGCGCTCTTGGTGGTGGACGCGGCTCAAGGAGTTGAAGCGCAGACCCTGGCGAATTTTTTTCTGGCGCTGGAACAGGGATTAACGATGATCCCGGTGGTAAACAAAATTGATCTGCCGAACGCCCAGCCGGACAAAACAGCAACGCAATTAGAGGATATTTTCGGATTCTCCAAGGATGAAATTCTTTTTGCCAGCGCCAAGGAGGGAATTGGAGTCAGGGAAATCCTGGAGAGAATCCTATCAAGAGTTCCGCCGCCGAAAGGAAATGAACAGGCTCCTCTTCAGGCGCTGGTGTTTGATTCCTCCTTTGACGTTTACAAAGGGGTGATCGTTTATCTGCGTGTTTTCAACGGCAGTTTGACACGCGGCAAAAAGATAAAGTTTCTGGGGACCGGAAACGTGTATGAGGTTTTGGAAATAGGAATTTTTACTCCTCACCCAAAGCCGGTCGACCTGCTTTCCTCCGGATCGGTCGGTTTTATCGCCTGCAACATCCGTGAGGCGAAGGACGTCCGGATCGGAGACACGGTCACTTTATTGGAACAGCCGACAGACCAGCCGCTCCCCGGTTACAAACCGTCACAACCGATGGTTTTCTGCGGGATCTATCCGACGTCCAATAAGGATTACACGGCTCTCCGGGTGGCCCTGGAAAAACTAGGACTCAATGACGCTTCTTTTGTTTACGAACCGGAAAATTCCGCCTCTTTTGGTTTCGGGTTCCGCTGCGGGTTTTTGGGACTGTTGCACATGGAAATTATTCAAGAGCGGCTGGAGAGGGAATACGGATTAAATTTAATTCTCACCACTCCCAGCGTGATTTACCGGATTCACCTTCGATCGGGCGCTTCGATTTTAATTGACAACCCAACTCAGCTTCCTCCGGCGCAGGATATTGACCAGATCGAGGAACCTTTTATCACCGCTTCTTTGATTGTGCCGGTAGACTCGATCGGCCCGGTGATGGAGCTGGCTATTTCCCGGCGGGGGACCTATAAAAGCACCGAGTATCTGGGGACCGAAAGGGCGCGTCTTGTTTTTGAACTCCCCATGGCCGAGATACTGGTTGATTTCTTTGATCGAATTAAATCGCTCACCAAGGGATACGGTTCCATGAACTACGAGCTCAAGGGATATGTTCCCGGGAATCTGGTTCGCCTGGACATTCTGATTAATGGGGAACAGTGCGACGCCCTCTCATGCATCGTCCCTAAGGACAAGTCCTACTACCGTGGGCGGGCGTTGGTGGAAAAACTGCGGGAGGTGATTCCCCGTCAGCTCGTTGAAGTGATTTTACAGGCGGCCATCGGGACGCACATTATCGCGAGGGAAAGCATTTCGCCGCTCAAAAAAAATGTCACCGGTAAATGTTACGGGGGAGACATCACGCGCAAACGAAAATTGTGGGAGAAACAAAAAGAGGGAAAAAAGCGGATGAAACAGTTCAGCAGGGTGGAAATTCCGCAAGAAGCCTTTTTCGCCATTTTAAAAATTCAGGACTGATATGTCATCTAAAAAGCAAACACTGCTGTGGGAATACGTTGAAAGTTTCGTCATCGCCATTGCCCTGGCGCTGATCGTCAGGACCTTTATCGTTCAGCCTTTTAAAATTCCATCGGGATCCATGCGCCCCACATTGACCGAAGGAGACAGGATTCTTGTGAACAAATACGTTTACCGTTTTCAAGAGCCCCAAGCGGGGGATATCATGGTTTTTAAATCGGTCGAAACGCCCCAAAGGGATTTCATTAAGCGCCTCGTGGGCGTTGGCGGGGAGAGTGTCGAGATTAAAGAAGGCAAAATTTGGACGAATAACAGGTTACTGAACACACCGCAGGTTTTCCGCGATAATTTTTACTACAACCGCGGAGATTATGGAGGAGAAGGGAAAGCGGTCGTGGTTCCTCCCGGCCATTATTTTGTTTTGGGGGATAACAGCGGCTCCAGTCTCGACAGCCGGTTTTGGGGATTCGTTCCCGGAAAGAACGTTCTCGGCAAAGCTTTTCTTATTTTCTGGCCTCCGCATCGCATGAGGATATTACGGTGAATTGGGCAAACCGAATTACTCTATTGCGGATTATCTTAATCCCATTTTTCGTGGGGGCGTTGATTTATGGCCACCTGGACAGGGCTTTCTGGATTTTCAGCCTCGCCGTCGTGACGGACGCGGTTGACGGCTACATCGCGAGAATGCATTCCCAAAAAACAATCCTCGGGAGTTTTCTGGATCCGTTAGCGGACAAATTGCTTTTAACGACGGCGTTTATCAGTCTGTCCATGATCGGAAAACTTCCCATCCGTCTGCCGCCGTGGGTTCCTTTGATTGTCATCAGCAGGGACATTATTATTATTATGGGAGCGGTGCTCATTCAAATGAATACCGGCAGATTAGACGTCCGGCCGAGCCTATGGGGAAAATTGACCACGTTTTTGCAGATGGCGACGGTGCTGGGTATCTTGATCGGGTTTCCCGGGGTTCGGGTCATCTGGTGGATCATGGTGGTCTTTACGATTTTTTCCGGCTGGAAATATGTCCAACAGGGGATGAATTTGATGAATACCAAGGAATCTCTTGAAAATCCTTAACCGCTCTTTCGACGAGATTGAAGTCGGAATGGAATCCTCTTTCGAAGTGACAGTTTCAGGAGAGAAGGTGGCGCGCTTTGCCTCTCTGAGCGGTGACTATAATCCCCTGCATGTTTCATTGACGGAAAAAGGAGATGTCTCGGCGAACGGGCGTCATATCAGCCATGGAATGCTGCTGGCTTCTTATTTTTCGCGTCTGGTAGGAATGTATCTGCCGGGGCGCAAAGCGCTTTATTTATCTCAAGCCGCGCGGTTTATTAAACCGGTTGCCATCGGCGATCGGATTTGGGTTAAAGGGATAATTACCGCGAAATCAAACTCAAGCCGGGTGATTACGTTAAAAACAGAAATCTACAATCAGGCGAAGGAATTGGTTGTTGATGGAAAAGCGGAGGTCCTTGTGAGAGAAGAAACCATCACTGAAAAA
>CAYJQR010000065.1:0-11768 GCA_964372345.1 uncultured Planctomycetia bacterium
CTGATGGGAAAAGCTCCCAAAGACATTGATATCGCTACCGATGCCCCCCCTGAAAAAATCCAGCATCTTTTTCCAAGAACCGTTCCTGTGGGCGTTCAGTTCGGGGTGGTTCTGGTGATTGAAGAAGGAATGGTTTTCCAGGTAGCGACGTTTCGTTCGGATGGAAAATACGTGGATGGGCGCCACCCGGAAGAAGTGAAGTATTCCAAGACTCCCCAGGAAGACGCCAGCCGCCGCGATTTCACCATCAACGGGCTTTACTTTGATCCGGTGGATCAGAAAATCCTTGATTTTGTCGGCGGCAGGGAGGATATCCAGAAAAAAATCGTCAGGACGATCGGAGATCCTGTCACGCGTTTTGAGGAAGATAAACTTCGATTGCTCAGAGCGGTTCGATTCACCTCCACACTCGATTTTCAATTAGAACTTCATACTCATGAAGCGCTCCGGCAGTTGTCCGCTAAAATTACCGAGGTCAGCGCCGAACGAATCCGGGAAGAACTGGTCAAATTGCTGGCTGGTGGTCGCGCGGATAGAGGATTGGCGTTATTGGATGAGACAGGGCTGTTGGAAAAAATCCTCCCGGAGGTCTCCAGAATGAAAGGGATCGAACAGCCGCCGCAGTTTCATCCTGAGGGAGACGTGTTTGTCCATACGCGGATGATGATGGGAATGCTCGACCAACTGCCGGAGCGGCCGGCGGTTCTGGCGGTGTCGACGCTGCTGCACGACGTCGGGAAACCGCCTACTTTCCGCGAGGCCCCCGACCGGATCCGGTTCGACAACCACGACCGGGTCGGCGCCCGAATGGCGCGCGAGATTTGTCAAAGACTCCGGTTCTCCAACGACGAAATCGCCCAGATTTCCGAGGGGGTCGAAAAACACATGGATTTCAAGAACGCCCCCAAAATGAGGGAAGCGACGCTCAAACGGTTCATGCGGCGCCCCACTTTTCCGTGGGAGATAGAAATGCACCGGATCGATTGCCTGGCGAGCCACGGCGATTTGACGGTCTACGATTTTTTAAAAGAGAGATACTCGGAATTTCAGAAAGAAACTCCCAGACCCAAACCGTTAGTCACCGGCGATGACCTGATCCGGCTCGGGTTTGCCCCCGGGCCCCGATTCAAAGAAATTCTCTCCAGCGTTGAGGACCAGCAGCTCGAACACCGGCTTTCTTCAAAAGAAGAAGCGGTCCGGTGGGTTTTGGAACATTTCAAAGAATAATTTCTTTTTTGTTTGCATTGGGCGATTTAAATCTGATAAAATTAAACTTAAATGATTCGGGGGAAATTAGTTCGCGCGTTTACCTATTCCGTTTTCCTGGGGGCCAGTCTCCTGTCGCTGGGGTTTGCTGTCGCCGGATTTTCTAAGGCCGATCACTCTCATCAGCTTTTGGAATCGGCTCTCTTGCCGCAGTATCAATACGCGCTGGAAATGGAACGCGCGGCCCAGCGAGGGGAAGATGCCGCGTTTCTTCAAGCGCGGACCGACCTTTTGGAATCGGCGGAACCCGACCAATCGGTAGAATGGATTGAAGCCGTTTCCAAAGTTCCCAGAAATCTTACTTTTGTCAAAGAGCAAGTTTTAGCGCAGGTCAAAGGGCGGGTCAAACAGGTCCAGAACCAGCAGAAGCGATCCCTGGATCAGGTATGGATTGGATTTTTGGCGGCGGTTCTTTTCAGCCTTGGCGGATTTGGCGGTTTAGCGGCCGCTTACTGGAAAAAGGGGGAACAAGACGCGGAGTGGGAAGGTTTTTACCAGGCAGTTTTGCCGCCGGCTCACCGGCTTTCGATGGCCTTGGGACAATTCGGCGAGAATTCCGCGGCGCTGAGGGAACAAACGGAGCAACTGGTAAAACAAAGCGGCCAGGTGATTGAATTAACCGATCAACTGCAGGGGCCGATGAATCAAGTGGAGGGAGTTTTGGGATTGGTCAACGACACCACCGCTGCCGCCGCCCGCAACGCCGCGGAAACGGCCCAGCGGCTGAAACAGACACAGGATAAGTTGATGAGTTCCCTGACGATGTTGAGGGGATTGACGGAGCGGACCGAGAGAATGCGGGTGCTGGCGGAGGGGCTTTCGGATTTAGCCGACCAGGCGAACCTTTTTCTGGTGAATACCTCCATTGAGATGGCGCGGCAGGGGAACGGGGGGCGGGGGTTTTCTGCCGTTGCTTGTGAGGTGAACAATCTGGCGGATGGGTCTGTTAAGACTTGTCAGGAACTGATCCAGTTGATTCGTCAGGTGAACGAGGAGGCCTCAGGGCGGGCGAATTCTTTGGAACAGGAGATCGGCGCGTTTGGGGCGGTTCATCAAGTGGTCGCTAAAACAGACCAGTCGTTTACGGACCTCTCAAGGATGGTGGATCATCTTTGCGGTCAAGCTGGCGTAGTTCAAAAGAAATTTCAGCAGTTCTTTCTTGAGAGCCGCTCGCTGAAAGAAAACACCCGCGAGTTGGCGCAGCTTCAGGTAAAATGGCAGCAGTGGCTGGCTGTTTCCCGGGAATCGATAGGGCAGATCACGAGTCTGCTCAGCGATCAGCAGACGGCATGATCCTACCACCTGTTTGTGGGCATGCACTGCCGTACTTTCAGCACGGCAGTGCTCTGCCGACCTTGGGTCGGCAGAAGCCCACCCAGGGTGGGCTTCCCCACAAACAGGTGGTGGGATGAATCGTTTTCTTGCCGTTCAATTCGCGGGGCAAAAGTGGGGGATTGACGTCGCCTACGTTGCGCGGGCGATCCCCATCCCCAAAGAATCGAGCGGAACAGAATCTCTTCCGGGATATCTTTGCGTCCGTGATCGCGCGGTCCCTTTGATTGATCCTTCTTCTTTATTAGGAGTGATTGCCTACGATTCGACGCCGGCGGCGATCACCCAGGGGGTCGTCATCAGCAGAGGGAATGTCTGGTTAGCCCTCCTCGTCAATCGAATCCTCGGAGTTCAGGAGATTGAGATCACCCAGGCCGCTTGGATCAGCACCTATGTTCCGATCGGGATCCGGCGGGATCTGGTTTTGGGCGTCGGGACAAATTCCGGCGGCGATCCGTTGATCCTGATCCATCCGGAAGCGTTGATTTCCGCCTGGCAGCAACAGCGCGGAGAGGAAGCTTTCCCATTGCCCCCCGGACCTCGTCTGGGAGAAAAAATATTAACGAATCAGAATCGCCCCGACTATCCGGGGCCGGATCGAAGAAGCCATTTGCGTTTAGAGAGGACAGAACGGACATTGATCCAGAAATCAAAACAGAGCGGGTATCTCGTTTACCGCGCCATCATCTCTTTTCAGAAGAGCATCGATGAAGATTCCGTTCAGCTTCCCCGTGTCGTGAAACTTTTACAGCAATCGGGAACGGTAGTGGGGGGGGAAGCGATTTACAAACCCAAAATCCTTGGGAAGTTCGGGCGCCATTTAGGCCTTCTTTATCTGACCGACCAGCCTCCGGAGACCATCCTGAACCGCCTCCATGAACTCCATGAAGTTGAAAAAGCGGAGCTGGTCTCGTTTCGCGATTAAAAATACCAAAGTTAGAAAAAGATCGGAGGATTCCAATGGATTGGGGAATGAAGAACCGTTTAAATCAACTCATGCCGAATGGCAAGTGTTTCTTTCTGGCGATGGATCACGGATATTTTCAGGGGCCGGTTTCCGGTCTTGAAAGACCGGGAGAGACAGCGGCCCCTTTGATCCCTTATGTGGACGCCCTTTTTTGCACGCGGGGGGTCCTAAGATCGGCGATCGATCCGGCAAAGAGCAAGCCGGTTATCCTAAGGGTTTCAGGGTGCGCGAGCATGGCCGGAAAGGACCTCGCCAATGAAGAGATCACAACGTCGGTCGATGACATTATCCGTCTCAACGCTCAGGCGGCGGGAGTGTCGGTTTTCATCGGGAGCGATTATGAAAAAGAAACACTGAAAAACCTAACGACGCTGGTCAACGAATGCGAGAAGTACGGTATTCCCGTGATGGCGGTCACTGCCGTGGGGCGCGAGATGGAAAAAAGAGAAGCCCGTTATCTGGCTCTTTGCTGTCGGATCGCCGCCGAGCTTGGAGCTAAGGTCGTGAAGACCTACTGGTGCGATAAAGATTTCGATAAAGTGACGATGGGTTGTCCGGTCCCTGTTGTCATGGCGGGAGGGCCGAAATGCGAAACGGAGATTGAAGTGCTGGAGTTTGTCCACAATGGAATGCAGAACGGAGCGGTCGGCGTTAATTTAGGCCGCAATGTCTGGAAAAGCCGGCGCCCGGTCGCGATGGCAAAAGCTCTAAGGGCGTTGATTCATGAGGATGCCTCCGTCAAAGAAGCAAAAGAGATACTGGATGCGAGTCGCTAAGTATTACAACAATCAAGATATTCGTCTTGAAGAAATTCCAAAGCCCCGGATTGGGCGAGGAGAAATTCTGGTAAAAGTGGCCGCCAGCGGTATTTGCGGCACCGACCTGATGGAGTGGTACCGGATCAAGAAAGCTCCCCGCGTCTTAGGGCATGAAATCACGGGAACCATCGTGGAAACCAGTTCGCGAAAGTACAAGGTCGGGGAGCGGGTTTTTGTCAGCCACCACGTTTCATGCAACGAGTGCAAGTATTGCCTCGCCGGAAACCATACCGCCTGCCAGACCCTCCATCAGGGAAACTATGATCCCGGCGGATACAGCGAATTTATCAGAGTTCCCGAAATCAATGTCCTTCGAGGCGTTTATCCGCTTCCTGAAAATGTTTCCTTCGCGGAAGGGGTTCTGATCGAGCCCTTAGCGTGCGCGATTCGGGGACAAAGAGTGATTGACGTCAAAAAGGGGCAAACCGTTTTAATCTTGGGGAGCGGTGTTTCCGGATTGTTAAACGCGCGGGTCGCTAAATTAAAAGGGGCTAAAGTCATCGCGACCGATATCGCCGAATACCGGTTGGAAAAGGCGATGGAATTCGGCGCCGATGAAGTGGTCCATGCCGGGAAAGCGGACGGGATCAAAGCCGATAAGATTATCGTCTGTACAGGATCCTACCCAGCGGTTGAACAGGCCTTTCGCTTGATTGACCGAAAGGGGGTTATCCTTCTTTTCGCCATTCCCGATCGAAACATAGAAATCCCCACTTTAGAAGTGTGGAGAGATGAAATAACCATCACGTCCTCTTACGGAGCGGCCGGCGAGGATCTGGAGGAGTCATTACGGATGATCGTCGGCGGCAAAATTAACGTCAAACCTCTCATCACGCACAGGATTCCTTTAGGGAAAATTCAGGAAGGGTTTAGCATCGCTTCGAAAGCGAGAGAATCGCTAAAAGTAATCCTGGAGCCTTGAGTAGCCCCCCCCCTTGCATTTAGCCCATTCTCATGGTTAACTTGTTAGTAGGCATTAAAAGGGCGGATCCCCCCTGGCGGGTGGACCGCGTGCAGGTAAATCGTTTACAGGCGGATGTCAGACAGCTTAAAAATGGGGAAGAAAAATAGGGAGGGGGCAATGGCGAGTCAAAAGGTCCTAGTCATTGATGATGAGCAGGAATTGTTATCCTTACTGAAGGTCCGTTTGGAAAACGCTGGATACACGGTCTGTCTGGCCAATGACGGGAAGCAGGGGATCCGTCAGGCGAAAGAAGAATCTCCCAACGCGATCTTATTGGATTTAATGATGCCGGGGATGGACGGTTTTCAGGTTTGCAAGGAACTGAAGTTAAACGAAAAGACCTCTGGTATTCCCATTGTCGCGCTGACCGCTCTCGGCGAAGAGGAGTCGGCAAGAAAGGCCTTGAAGCTGGGAGTGAAGACTTACATCGTCAAACCGTTTGATTCAGAGATGCTGCTGTCGGCTTTGCACGAGGCTCTGAAGTAGGAATGGGAACTAAAGAGGCGGCCATGACCAAAAAAATTCTGTTAGTCGAAGACGAACCGGATCTGGCGGCGGCGGTGCAGGTCCGTTTGGAAACGAGAGGGTACAAAGTTTCGGTCGCTTACGATGGGCAAGAGGGACTCAATAAGGCGCGGACGGAGAAACCGGACCTAATTATTTTGGACATCATGCTTCCTAAAATAGACGGCTACAAAGTCTGCCGCATGCTGAAGTTTGACGAGAAATACCGGAAGATTCCCGTGATTATGTTCAGCGCCAGGACGCAGGACAAGGACAAGGAATTAGCGAAGGAATGCGGGGCGGATGATTATTGGGTGAAGCCCTTTGAACCGGAGCCCTTCCTGGCGAGGATTAAAGAGTTGCTGGAGAAACAAAGATGAATTTCTTCAACAGAAAAGATGACAAAGAGAAGCAGATTGGTCGGTTGAGGGAGGAACTTGATAAAGCTCAAGCGCGCCTGAAACAGCTTGGCGATTTAAAATCGAACTTTGTTTCGGTCATTTCCCATGAGTTAAGAACCCCCTTGACCTCGATCAAAGAGGGGGTGGCCTTGCTGATTGACGGGGCGCTGGGGGAATTGACGCCAAAACAATTGGAGTTCTTGAATATTGTTAGAAGGAACACCGACCGGTTGACCCGCTTAATCAATGATTTGCTTGATTTGTCGCAGTTGGAAAACGGAGGCGTTCGTTTTAGAAAAGAATCCATCAATATAGAGAAACTGATTGGCGAAGTTGGAATTTCTATGACTCCTCTGTTTTGTCAGAAGAAGATACAATTAAAAACACATTTCTCCGGAGAACTCCCTCCCGTCTATGCG
Source organism: uncultured Planctomycetia bacterium (assembly GCA_964372345.1). Lineage (GTDB taxonomy): Bacteria > Omnitrophota > Gorgyraeia > JACOVV01 > JACOVV01 > JACOVV01. The sequence continues at coordinate 6,672 of CAYJQR010000065.1, forward strand.
GATGCTTATCGAGTCAAACGGGTTTTGGGACACTTGCTTGAGAACGCTTTGAAGTTCACCACCGGGTCAGGGGACGTGATCTTAGAAACAAACCTTTGCCCTTCCGGGGATTGGGGGATCTGGAGAGAGAGTCAGTACATCAAGATTTCAATCCGGGATCATGGGGTGGGAATTCACAAGGATCAGGTGCGTAAACTGTTCAGCAGATTTGAGCAGATCAACCGGGAAGCGGGCCCGGGCGCCAAGGGGACTGGATTGGGATTGGTCATCTGCCGCGAAATTGTCGAGCGCCATGGGGGGAAGATTTGGGTAGAATGTTCCAAAGGAACAGGGTCTATTTTCTCATTTACCCTCCCTGTTTATCACGAGAACCTCGAACTCTCATCGGTTTTTGAGGAATTTAAGTTAGAGGCGGCGTTGGAACACGACCCATTACTGGTCATGATTTTCCCATTGCAAGGCCTGATGGATCGGCAAGAATTGAATCATGATCAAATTGAAGAATTGCGGATTTTCATCCAGAATCAAATCCGTTCCGGAGACCGGTTGTTATATCACCGTCAAGAACATGCTTTTTATCTTTTTGTCATTTCAGAACGCCCCGCCGAATTGAGCCTGCTCAACCGAATTCAGAAAGCGATCAAAAATTACCTGCCCGACCGATCTTTGGCCTGGAGCTTCTACCCCGAAGATGGAGATGATATCCGCCAGCTGAAGCAAAAAGCCTTCCAAAGAGCCGAAGCGGCATAAATCAGCGTACAGCGTTCAGGGTACAGCGTACAGGCAAATAAAAAAACTGAACGCAGTACGAATCGTGATATAATACTTCCCCAATTATGGAAGCCTGGTACGCGTTATGGACGTTCCCAGCGGTAATCCTGGCGGCGATGATGATCGCCTGGGGGGCGGAGTGCGCCCAGTTTTTTGTTTCTCAGGCGATGGCGCTTGCCCTTTTGGCCTGGCTCCAAACTCTTCCTGAATTTGCCGTTGAAGCGGTCATTGCCTGGGAAGCGGGGAAAGATTCCGAAAAACTTCATCTGGTGACCGCTAATTTCACCGGTTCCTTGCGGCTTTTTGTCGGATTGGGCTGGCCGATGGTTTTCTTTGTTCAGGCCCTTTTAGGGAATAAGAAATACCGGCGCAAGAAATGGCAGGGAATTCTATTAGAAGATGAACACGCGATTGCCGTTGTTTCATTGCTTCCGCCCATGGTTTATTTCCTTTACATATGGGCGAAAGGGACGCTGAATTGGTTCGATGGGATCGTTTTGATCTTGATTTATGCGGTGTATCTTTACCTTTTGACAAGACTTCCTTCCCAAGACGCCGAAAAGGCGGAAGATCTGGGGCGTTTTCCAAAGAAGGTGATGAAACTCAAAGGGAAAATGAAGGGGGCTGCGATTGTCGGACTTTTTGTGATGGGGGGGGCTATTTTAGCCGTAACAGTGGAGCCGTTTTTGCATTCGATGCTAGCGTTGGCGCTGGTGCTGGGGATTTCACAGTTTGTCTTTATCCAATGGGTGGCGCCGTTCCTGAGCGAATTTCCCGAAAAGGTATCGGCTTTTTACTGGGCCAAAACTGTCACCCGCGCCCCGATTGGTTTGGCGAATTTTGTCTCTTCCAGCGTGAACCAGTGGACAGTTCTGACTGGCGTGATTCCATTCGTTTACGCTTTGAGTGTCGGGAGTTTCCAGCCGATTCATTTTGATGAACACCAGCGATTGGAGATTTTATTGACGATTGTTCAATCATTCCTGGGGTTCCTTTTTCTGGCCTCAATGGATTTCGGGGCGGTAGAAGCGATTGGACTTTTCGCCTTGTGGCTGCTTCAATTTATCTGGCCGGGGATTCGTGAAGAAATTCTGGTTGTGTATCTCATTTGGATCGGTGTTGAAATGGCTCGCCTCTTCTTCCAGAAAGAACGCCTGCCGGCGCTGGGGATCAGCAAAAGATTGGTGAAGAAATATCTGTTAAAAACCTAAATCTTTGTCATCCCGAGTGCAGTCCTCGCCTTTAGGCGAGGACGGAATCGAGGGATCTTGTTTTTAAAAGCGAGATTCTTCGACTTCGTCCCGCCCGCCAGACTTCGTCTGGCGAGGCGGACTTCGCTCAGAATGACAACATAGGGTAATATGTCTACAAATATCAAAGACCTCTCTCTTTATGAACTTCATGCTTGGATCACGAAATTAGACCAGCCGGCCTACCGTGCTGTCCAACTAGCCAAGTGGCTTTACCAGAAGTTAACGACTCATTTTGACCAGATGAGCGATTTGCCCTCGGAGTTTCGCCAGAAACTGAAAGAACAATTTATCATTACTTGGCCCCAGATTCTGCAGAAGCAGGTTTCCAAGGATGGCGCCGTTAAGTATCTCTGGAAACTGGCTGACGGGGAGACGGTCGAGTCCGTTTTGATCCCAAGCCAGAACCGCTTTACCATTTGTGTCTCCACTCAGGTCGGCTGTAAACTTGGCTGTAAATTCTGCGCGAGCGGCGCCGCCGGTTTCCGGCGGCATTTGAACTGCGGCGAAATTCTCGATCAGATTTTAGCCGCCCGAAAAAATCAACCCAATCGCCGTATTACCCATGTGGTTTTTATGGGAATGGGGGAGCCGATGGATAATTATGACAACGTCATCGCGGCGGTCAAGCTGATCAATTCATCCGCGGGGCTGGATATCGGCGCCCGGAAAATCACTCTTTCCACTTCGGGAATTATTCCTGGAATTCAGAAGTTAGCCAAAGAGGGAATTCAGGTGGAATTGTCAGTTTCATTGCACGCTGGGAATTCAGAGGTGAGAAACCGCCTGATGCCGATCAACCGGAAATATCCGATTGAACAATTGATCTCCGCCTGCCGGGATTACATCCAGCGGACGAACCGTCAGATTACGTTTGAGTACACATTAATTTCCGGCGTAAATGACCGTGTTGAAGACGCGAATGATTTATCAAAACTACTGCGGCGGATGAAGTGCCAGGTGAATTTGATTCCTTTGAATCCAATCCTGGAGTTTTCTCATCAGCCCCCTTCTGTTGAAACCGCCAAGCAATTCCGCAAACGCCTTCAGGCGCTGGGGGTGGACGCCACGATCCGTAAAACCATGGGGCGTGATATTGACGGCGCGTGCGGGCAGTTGCGACTCACTGCTTCTTCTTCTGTTTCCCCTGCCGGTAGTCGTAAATGATGGTGAAAATTAACAAGGCCAGCGCCATTACTCCAAAAATAGAAAACATCAGTATTAAGTTTTCCACATCAGTCCTCCTTGGGTTCCATGAAAAAAGCCAATATTAGAAAGAGTGTCACCAAGGCCACCCCAATAACAAATAACAACTTGGATACGGCGTGTTGTTGCCAGAGCGCTAGTTGTCCAATCACCAGACCTACAAATACGTACCCTGAATAAGTCACGATTGCTTTTGACAACAAAGTCCTTCTTTTAGTATAAATCATCTTCTTCCTCCTTTCTATACTAATAGACGTAGCCAGTTGCCAAATTCTTTCAAAAATTTAGAATTTGTTGTATATTCTTAGGGTTATGCCTGATCCCAGTCGTAAAAAGACTCTCCGGCTCTCCCTCATTGACGGCGGTTTTTTTGCCGCGATGACGGGGTTTACGGAGCAGTACTTAACCCCTTACGCGCTGGCGATGGGGGCGGCGACTCCGCAGATCGGGTTGCTGACTTCTATTCCTAATCTTTTCGGTTCGCTGGTTCAGATGAACGCCGCCGATCTGGCGGAACGGATCGGCGGCCGAAAGCGGATGATCCTCATCAGTATTTTTCTCCAAGGTTTGATGTGGCTGCCGGTCATTCTCATTCCCTGGATGGTTTCTCCTCAATACCAGATTCCCGCGTTGATTGGGCTGGTGACTTTATTCAACGTTACCGGGGCGTTTGCCGCTCCGGCGTGGGGGAGTATTCTCTCCGACTGCGTTTCGGAGCGTAAAAGGGGCGATTTTTTCGGGCGTCGAAACCGGCTGATGGGTTTCGTTACCGTCGGTGCTTCTTTCGCGGCGGGAGCCATTCTTCACTACTACCACCGGGATTTTATTGGGTTCACTATTGTTTTAGTGCTCGCTTTTACCGCGCGGATGATTTCTTGGTCTCTCCTGACGCAGGTTTATGAGCCGCCATTAGCGATCCGCCAGGAACATAAATTCACTTTATTGGATTTCCTGTGCCGTTTAAAAGAGAGCAACTTTGCCAAGTTTGTCGTTTTCGCCGCTCTTCTCAGCTTCACGGTGAACCTCATGTCCCCTTTCTTCTCAGTCTATATGCTTCGGGACCGGCATTTCAGTTATCTTCAATATACCGTCGTCAACGTCACAGCGACGATTGCCAGCTTATTATCCATGCGTTATTGGGGAAGACACGCCGACCTGGTCGGGAATCTGCGGGTGATCCGGCTCTCCTGCTGGATGATTCCGATTATCCCGCTTTTCTGGCTCGTCTCGGCTTCGATTCCATATTTGTTATTAATTCAGGTCGTCGCCGGTTTTTTTTGGGCCGGATTTAATCTTTGCGCGACCAACTTTATCTTTGACGCCGTTTCACCAGAGAAAAGGACTCGGTGCATCGCTTATTTCAATGTCTTGAACGGCGCCGCTATCTGTCTGGGGGCGTTCATCGGCGGGGTGATCGCGCCGCGCCTGCCGCCGCTGTTTGGCTATTCTCTAATGACTCTAATGGTCATTTCGGCGGCGCTGAGAATGGCTGTTGTCCAATTGATGATCGGCAAGATCAGAGAAGTCCGTCCGGTGCAAAAGGTGAGAAGTTTGGATCTTTTTTATAGCATGATTGGTGTTCGGCCTATTTTTGGGATTTCACGGGATAAGGAATGAGCATGGTTCTCACCCAAAAGAAATTCATTCACAGAAACAGACCCCCCAGTCCAACCACAGCAGTGGACTGCTAGAGATGTAACGGGAGCGTTTATCATGATAGGGGTTTTCATGAAGTGGGCGGTTCTTTTTCTGCTGAAGTGGTTCTCATTCTTAGGATATATAACATTGCATAAATAAAGCTACATAAATTTATGTCTAGGAATTTCAAAGTTCCTCAAACCTCCCCTCCCTTGATGGGAGGGGACTAAGG
>CAYJQR010000066.1:0-11395 GCA_964372345.1 uncultured Planctomycetia bacterium
TTGATCCGAGATAATGTGGCTGGTGATGTCAATACAAGTTTGGATTGCAAGTTGAAAATTGTGAAGAACGAAGCAATTAATTCAGTTCTGACCACTGGCGCGCTCCTTGATATTCTTTAACATTCCCTCCTTATATCACAAGGGCTTTACTCTGTTCAAACATTCAGAAGTGTTGCTCACTCCTTTGACTGTGTCCTACTGCCGATGAAAAACAAATCCTCAATGATTGAGTTCAGTTTACGTCTGAGTAAGCTCTCTGCCATACTGAATCAGCTCCTTGACGAACTTGAGAGAGTCCGATTCCGCGTAAACCCTCAGCAGTGATTCGGTCCCTGAGAAACGGAGCAGAAGCCAGCTGTCGTCTTCGCAGATAAATTTGATCCCGTCGGATGACTTCACTTCGACGATTTTTCTTCCCATTAAATCGGCCGGCGGATTATTCTTGAGGGATATTAAAACCTCGTTCTTCTTCTCAGCCCCTCCTTCAAAATGAATATCTTCGCGCAGGTAGTGAAACCTTCCAAAATGTTTTTCCATCTGGTCCATGATTTGCGTGATACCGGTGTTGCGGTCCGCCATCATTTCAAGAAGGGACAGTGCCAGTAAAATCCCGTCCCTCTCCGGGATATAGTTTTTGACCCCGATCCCGCCGGATTCTTCCCCTCCGATGAGGATGTCCTGCTCCCGCATCAGCCTGCAAATATGCTTGAACCCTATGGGCGTTTCATAAACCTTTAATCCCAGTTTGCGCGCCACCCGGTCAATCAAAACACTGCATGAAACCGTCTTAACGATTCCCCCTGTCCATTTTTTGTCTTCCACCAGATGAAGCGCTAAAAGGGCGATAATCTCGCTGGGAGAAATGTATCTTCCATCCGGCCTCATGGCGGCAATCCGGTCGGCGTCGCCATCGTTGACCAGCCCGATATCGAAAGCCCCTTCTTTCATCCGGAAAGTCATTTCACCCAGATGTTTTGGAATTGGTTCCGGGCCAAACCCGCCGAAACCGGGATTAACTTCACTCCGGATCGTCGTCACCTTGACGGAGGAGCCATCAAGAAGTCTCTCGATAAACCGGTCGCTCGCGCCGTGCATGGCGTCCACCAGGACTCTAAATTTTTTATTCTTGAAAGTCTTAAAATTAATATAGGAAGTAATGGCCTTGACGTGTTCTTTATAAAAATCGGTCAGCGCGATTTTCCCGGTCGCCGCCCCTTCTTCAAACGAAATTTTTTTAACGGGGTTTTTACCGATGAGCTTCTCAATCTGGCCGGTGACTTCAGCATCAACAGGCCCGCCGAAACTTCCCTTGATCTTAATCCCGTTATATTCGGGCGGATTATGGCTGGCGGTGACCATGATTCCCGCCAAGAGTTTTTTCTTGACGATTTGAATGCTCACCGACGGTGTCGGGACAAAAGTTTCCGCGAAGAGCGCCTCAAAACCGTTAGCGGCCAGAATTTCAGCAATGCACTTGGCGTATTGATCCGAGAGAAACCGGGTATCATATCCCAGAGCAATGGTTTTTGAAGGAGTTTCTTGAGGGAATTGATGATAGTAATCAGCAATCGCCTGAGCGACTTTACGGACGTTTTCAAAAGTAAACTGATCTGAGATGACCGCGCGCCAACCGTCTGTTCCAAACTGGATCATCTACAACCTCCTCTTTTTAATAATGAAACCGCTTCTTTTGGATTCTTCGATTTAAAAAGATAAGTCCCCGACACTAAAATATTAGCCCCCGCTCTTACGGCCTCCTTCGCGGTCTCACCGGTAATTCCCCCGTCAACTTCGATGTCCCCTTCGTACTCACTCCGGAGTTTTTTAATTTTTGGGATCACTTCCGGGATAAACGCCTGCCCCGCGAAACCGGGTTCCACCGTCATTAAAAGAACCATGTCCACCTTTTGTATATAGGAATTCCCGATCGAAGAAGGGAGCGCTGTTTTGGGGCGGTAGGCAACCCCTATTTTCCGCTTGAGCGACCGGACTTTTTCAATGACTCTTTCCACTTCCCTCTCGCACGCTTCAATATGCACCGTCATCGAATCCGCCCCGGCGTTCTGGAACGATTCGACATGCTTCAACGGGTTTTCAATCATCAGGTGGACGTCTAAGGGAAGACGGCTTTTTTTTCGGATCGCCTCCACGATCAACGGCCCCAGAGTCAGATTGGGAACGAAATGCCCATCCATCACGTCAATGTGCAGCCAATCCGCTCCTGCCTCCTGCATCCGGGCGATCTCCTCGGATAATTGAGTAAAATCAGCGGATAAGAGGCTTGGCGCCACCACAATAGAAGGGTTCATAGTCGTTTGCTGTCCAAGTAACTTTGTAAAAGAATCTGGGCCGCCAGCGAATCAATGACCCGTCGTCTCTCTTTTCTGGAAAAATCCTGGTCAATCAACATTTTTGTCCCCTGCGCGGTTGTCAGCCGCTCATCCCAGGAATGCACCGGCAGACGCAGGCGCTGTTCGAGCCATGCGATAAATTCAGCCGCTTGCCCCGCTTTCGGGCCGCGAGTTCCATTCATGTTCACCGGCATCCCGACAACGATCTCCAGGGCCTGCTTTTCTTTGACGATCTCTTCTAACCGGCTCAATAAAGAATCTTTCGGTTCAGCGGCGATCGTTCCGACCGGATGCGCCATTAAATTGAGCTCATCGCTGACCGCGACCCCTATCCGTTTTGTGCCGACGTCAATTCCCAGGATACTCATCCCACTAACTGCTTTACCTGTTGAGCCCGATCGCGATCGCAGATAAGCACCCCGGAGGGGCTCTGGACAATGATCAAGTTAGAAACCCCCAGGGTCGCTATTTTTAGATTCTCGCTGTAAACCAAGCATCCTTTCGTCTCCAGCTTCTTCCACTCGATCCCCTTGAACAAGGCATTATCCATTTTGTCTTTTTTCGCGTAATGCCACAGATTCTCCCATGTTCCCAGATCGTCCCAATGAAGAGAAACAGGAACGCAGAAAAGAGAACGGCTCTTTTCAAGAACTCCGTAATCAATCGAAATCGGTTTAATCGAGTGATACCGCTTCAAGCTGAGGCGATCGCTGATCTGGGGGAGCCAATTTTGGAGTTCTCTCAGTAACGCTTCTCCTTTCCAGACAAAGATACCACTGTTCCAAAGATATCGGCCGGTTTGGATCCACCGTCTGGCTCTGTCCAGATCCGGTTTCTCATGAAATCGCGCCACCGGATAACAATTCAAAGAGCGGGGGCGGCCGGCCAGCTCGATGTACCCTAATCCCGTTGACGGGAAACTCGGTTTCACTCCCAGTAACCCCAGCCCTTCCGTTTCGCGGGCGAATCGGACGGTGTTTTGAAGCGCTTTCCGGAGAACCGCTACGGGGTGGATCCAGTGATCCGATGGAAAGCAGATCATCACGCCATCGGGGTCTCCGTCGGTAATCCTTTTCGCCGCCAGGCCAATCGCGGCCGCCGTATTCCGCGCCACAGGTTCCAGAATGATTTGACTCCCGGGAAGTTCAGGGGCCTGGGAACGAATCCACTTCCTGTATCTGGCCTCGGTCACCACCCAAAATTTGATCTTTTCCCCGGAAAAACCTTTTTTTAACTGCCGGAGTCTTTTGAACGTCAACTGAAAGAAACTTTCCCTGCCAAAGAGCTTCAGGAACTGTTTGGGAAGTTCCGGTGAACTCAGCGGCCAGAAGCGCTCCCCTCTCCCACCGGCTAAAATAACGAAGTGAATCATTGTGTTACACTTCGATAGGTCGCGTTTTTTAATGAACGAATAAAACCACCCACCTTCTGACGCAGCTGATCTCCCTTATTCCGTTCAATGAGATTCACCAGGGCGCTCCCCACGATAACGCCGTCGGCCCCCTTGGCCAGTTGGCGGACATGCTCCGGTTTTGAGATTCCAAACCCGACACAGATGGGCAACTTTGTCAATCTCCGGATTAAACTCATCCTTTGGCAAATATCCTGCTGTAAATTTTTCCTGGCTCCCGTGACGCCGGTCAGCGAAACGTAATAAATAAACCCCCGCGATACGCTCGCGATCTTTCGAATTCGTTCTTCAGTGCTCGTGGGAGCGATAAGAAAGATCGTCGCTAATTTCGCGCGGCGGGCCGACTTCATCCAGTCTCCCGCCTCCTCAGGAGGCAAATCCGGAATAATCACTCCATCCACTCCGGCGGTGACTGCTCGTTTGACAAAAACGTTCAATCCCATTTTCAGGATAGGATTGTAGTAACTCATCAGCACAATGGGAATATCACTTTTCTTTCGGATATTCCCAACACAGGTAAGAATTTTCTCCAGCGTCGTTCCATTCCTAAGGGACCGCTCGGATGCACGTTGAATTACGGGACCATCCGCCAGAGGGTCTGAGAAGGGAACTCCCAGTTCTACAATGTCAGCCCCATCTTCAGCAATCGTCACAACTAATTCTTCGGTCTGGTTAAGGCTGGGATCGCCGGCTGTGATAAAGGGAATTAGGACCATCCTATTTTCTGACAATACTTTTCCAAAAATTCCTTCAATGTTTTTTTGTCCCATCAATACTAATTCCTTCTACCTCAGCGGTGTTAGCCATGATCCAATTTACTTATTTTTGAAAGTAACTTAGGATTGGCGGTTAAAATCGGCACGTTTGTAAAATTAGAAGTGAAATCCTTGTCATCCGTCACTACTTTCATACCTTTAACGGCGGTGAATAACGACTTTAAATAAATTACCGCTATTGTCATCAATAAAATCAATTCGCGGGTATTCTTTCAATGCCCTTAGTATTCCACTACCTAACCCCCGATAAGGCAAAATCTTTGATGCAAAAGACGCAAGGATAGGATTACGGATATTGGAATTACCACTCTTAATATTTTCGATTGTTAAATTATTAGGCAAATGTCCTGGACTTACAATTTCAATTCTGTTAGAGAATACAAAAATCCGCACAGACGCAGACACAAAATAATCCCGATGAATAAGCGCGTTAGTGAGAAGCTCCTCTAATGCAATTTTAGGGATTTCCAATACTCCTGTAGAATTAACCGTCTGGGCATCCTGAACACTTCGAAGATTCCTGATAATAAATTCTAAAGAGTCTTTTAAAACATCCTCCAGCTTTCCATTAAAATCATGGCTATCGAGGTATTGATTCTCATGAATATCCTCACCCGGATAGGAAATGCCCTTTACAATAAAAACTGGGAGTCGAAACTGCGGTCTTTGAGCAAATAAAAGTGCGCCTGCTATATTTAAATTGCCATCTTTTGCAAGATTCATATTTTCTAGAATCTTCGGCAGGGGAATATCCTGCGCCCCCAATGACTTTCCATATACCCTTTCAAAAAAACTCCTAAAATAATCAACATCCAAATCGGATATAGTCAATCCATTGGCAGGAACTTCATCGCCATGAACCAATCCGGCACTCTGAAGAATACGTTGCATTTCTTCAGGAGCAGTTACCTGTCGTTTATTTGCTCCGTGTTTCACCCAAATAGACCCATGATTATTCATATATGGCTTTCTAAGCCCATCAGATATGGTAACAATCATAACCAATCCACCACCAACTTGAACATTTTCAGTTAATGGATTTATTGGAGGACACACCAAATCACAAGCTGTATTAGAAACGAGATTGTTCAGTTGCCTGACATCTTCTTTAGTCAGATTAGAAAGAGTGCCGTTATCATTGACGCCAATAAATATTTGCCCTCCACCGGAATTACTAAATGCAATCATTTCCTGAGCAAGACTTTCCTTATTAAGAGGCACTGATTTAAATTGATGTTTGCTATCCTCGCCCCTTGCAATAATTTCTAAAAGTTCTATAGTTTCCATATTTGATAAATCTCCTTTCGGCGATTAAAAGCCTCTTCTCCGCCTTCCATAATTTTTACAATTTCCTGCTGGAGCGCAGGATGATCAATACTGCCAGTCGTAATATTCATTTTATCATCCGTATACTGACACGAGAAAATCTGTTCAGCATCGCCAAGTACCGGAAAATTGGCATTATGAGTCGCGAAAATAAACTGCGCTTGAGGTTTTAAGTTACGAATCAGCTTGATCACATCCTCATAAATTGTCTGATTATCTAAATCATCCTCGGGTTGATCAATCATAATGACATCATTATCCCTTTGGCTCAATACGAACAGAATTAGAGCCGAAGCGCGTTGACCTAAAGAATGGCGTTTAAGCTCTTTCCCTTGATACTTGATAACGAAACGATTCGGAACCTGCCAAGTTAATAGCACTGGGAGGTTCTTCTGAAAATACTCTTGGAAAATTGGCGCCGCATTGCCACCGATGCTACTCAAAACATTATCTATATCCTTATAAATAGCACAGAAATCCGCATATTGATCAACGATATCTTTCAACATTGGTTCCCTCAGCTTGCTACCGCGAAACATATCCTTTATAAATAAAAGGAATTTTTCTTTATCCTCTCTATATTCTGCATCAATAACAAGCGCCGAATGATTACGGTTGACCTTTTCCAGTTCCTTCTTGATCGCTTGATATTCTTCAAGCCACATTTTATTTAAAACATCCAATTCATTTAGCACTGATTGAGACAATTGACTGCGCTGGGATTCCAGTTTTACCAAAGATTCAAGCATTTGCTTGGCCTGTTCGACTGCTGTTGTAATCTGACGAAATTCGTTTGGCCGAATAACACTCATACCGGCATTTTTTAACTCTTCGGCCAGTTTTCGTTCGATTTGCGCAAACTCCTCTTTCAACCCTTCTTTTATTTTCTCAAACTCATCTCGTTTTTGTTGTAAAACCTTTTGCGCGTCTTGGCCCGACTTTAGAACTTTCCTTATCTCTTGCAATCCATCAGGTACGGCTTTGAACATACTGAAATATTCTTTAAAAAAAAGTGCATTTTGCTTAGATTGATAAAGCGCTTGGCTTTGTAACTCATCCTGATATTGTGTAACAAACTGTTCCAAATCATTTAAATAACGAGAAAGAAGATCGTTAATTTGCAGGCATTTTCTGGAATCAGCATCAAAATCAACCTGCTTTTGAAGCTTTTCTTCAACATTATGCTTTTTAAAAAAGTCTAATCTACATTCCGCATCCTCCTTCTTTGCTTTGTATTCTTTCTTTTTTTCCTCCACATCTGAAATCTTCACTAACTGTTCCACCACATATTTAACTTTTTGCTTTTGTTCTTCGATACGGAAACGGATTCCATAAAGATGCTCACCCAATAATTTTTCTACCAAATCCTTTTCGAACCCTTCTCCTGTTTTCGAAAGACCTTTTTGTCCAAAATAGATAGGTTTATGCAAGATTGTTTCTCGAATAGAAACCCCGGGATACAATTTACCCTCGATATACACATCTGGCTGGTCTTTTAATATCCGAGAAATTGTGCATTCTTGCCCGCGTTGATCTACTGCTTTAATAATAACCTTGCCTCCGCTTCCCAAAGAATAATCAACAAGATCGTTTTTATATTTCTGATCGGGTTCCTCCTCGCCAAAAGGTATGGCTAAAACATAGCGTATTGCTTCTAAGACTGATGATTTCCCGCTTCCACGAATACCAATAAACGTATTCAATTCAGCTGACAAGTGTATAGTTTTCCCACCAAGCACACCCCCTTCAAACGAAATACTTTTTATACGAGAATGGGCGTATTTCTTTAACTCACTTGATAACCGGTCTCTATAATCCAGAAGAGCAAATTTCACAGCCTCAAAACTGAAATCACCTATTTTCAAATAACTATTTTCTCCCTTACCAATCCCCTCGATGGATTTACAATCCGATCCTTCCACTTCTGCAGGATACCAACCCCCCAACCATTGCTTAACTTTTTCTCTTTTATCTGTTCTCACCTTTTGAAAAGCAAGACACCTCTTGCGAAACAGATCATTCTTTCCAAGTTCTTCAATCCGACCACCGCCGAGCTCTTTCCACAATCCACTGTCTTGTTCTACATGAGCAAAAACCAAAAAGTAATCCCATTTTAATTTGTCTAACTCCCGGATGGTTCCTATCAAGTCGTGGTTAGATCGCGCATTGGATATATCGTAGTTGGTCTGCCCGGCAAATGTCAGAGATAAAAAAGTATTGATATAATCTTTGTCTTCATTATTGTCTATCCAATCCTTATTAGCAAATACAACAATAGTATGAATACCATTTTTCCCATCGTTGATCGATAGCTCTATCCCGGGCAACAAAAAGATTTCTTCGCTTCGTGCCTTCTTTCGAAGAGCTTTAAATTCCTCGCGATCAAACTTATTGTGATTAGCGACTACACCTATTTGTATCCCGCGTTCTTTCAGTGTCTGTATATAACTATTAACGAAAACATCCTCATCTCCCGCCCAAGAAAACTCTTTGTCAGCCCTAGTATGAAGATGAAAATCGGACCTCAACCAAACAGAACCATTTTGAAATATGTTATAGTCGGTCATTATTGCCTCCTAATTTACATTCTCCAATATCCCTTCCAAATCACTCGGATGTCTGGATACTGCCCATGCCCACTTGCCAAAACCGCCTTGCATGTTTACCGCTCGAACCCATTCATCAAGGAAGTCGCGTTTTGTCTTATTGCGGTCATCGTCTTTTCCCTTTGTTTCCAGAATCAACTGCGTGCCATTGGCAAGTTTGACAATAAAATCTGGCCAGTACTTTCTGACTACGCCTTGGTAATTATACATAACTTCAAATCCTAAGTGATCATTCTTTACCCAGGCGAAAACATACTTGTTCTTATCAAGGATATAAGATTCTGCCGCTTCCCACGTGCTATCATACACGCAGAAATTAATATGCGATTTATCCGTATATTCGCAGGGTTTGCTTGTGTACCATGTCCTCATGTCGCCGGTTGATTGTATTGGTTTAACCGTATCGAAAATGGGTTTGATATCAGTTGTGTTTTCAAGCTTAATCGCTTGCCAGACATAGTGAACGATTTTATTCATATTAAGCAAGATTAACACCCGCTTGCGCAAATCCTCATTACGAAATAAATCATTCTTTATAACAATTTTATCTTGACCGACAAACTGCGTCACTACCCCAACCAGCTGCCCAAAAAGATGCTCTTTGATTCCTTGCCATTTTTCTTTTTCATTGTTATAAATCCGCTTCGCTGTCTCAAAGATAATCGTCTGCATTCGATAGCGTTCGGCAATTTCTTTTAAATCAATTTCCGACAATTCCCCCGCTCGGTTAGGTTTACCCTCTAAAATAGCGGCCATCTCTGCGGAAGTAATACTCTCATAGGGATCAAGTTCTATTGGCTCCAATTTATCAAAATCAATCACAAGCGATGACTTATAAACGTGATCAACGCGATTAACATTCGGCCATGATAACGCGTATTGTTCTTTTTCCTTTACCGGTTCAATCTGTGTCTTTGGATTCGGTGGGGGTGGAGGATTATCATCACCACCCTCATGAGGCAGGAAAGTAAACGGCACTCCAAAAATATTGACGTACTCTGGCTCAAATAGTCCATCCCTTCCAACCTCGTATGAGGTCCGTCTTAATCCGCGCCCTACAACCTGCTCGCAGAGAAGTTGGCTTGAAAACGCGCGCAAACCCATAATATGCGTCACAGTCTTTGCGTCCCATCCCTCAGAAAGCATCCCAACAGAAATCACATTTTGGATCTGTTCGCCCGGTTTGCCTTTCTGTCCAACCGTGTCAACCATTCGGCGCAGGAGTTCTGCCTGCTTAATCTTACTTAATTTCTTAGTTCCATTATCTTCATCTTCTGGCACAGTAACTTCCAACTCTTCAACCTGCGATTCAGCTTCCTCAAGAACCTTTGAGTCAATTTGAAGTATCTTTTCCGGGTTACATAGTTCAGGAATGAGTATCTCTTTATGATCAAAAGCGTATTTAATCCTTGCCGCTGTCTCAGTTCGGTTAGCCACCGTAATCATAACCGGCGGGACATCTTTACCAGCTTCATCCCACTTTTCCTTTGCCGCAAGCCAGTCCTTACCTAAAAGATAATACGCGTTTCTTATCAGATCCGGTAACGGCTCTGAACTTTCAGCCTTTCGGTTAATGTCATCCTTAACCTCGTCATCCATATAGATATGATACAGACGCGATTTATAATCTTTGACATTGATGCGGCCATCATCACGAATAACAACTCGGGGCGTTTTAACCAGACCGGATTCAATTGAATCGCTTAAGCCGAAATCGCTCACAATCCAGCCAAAGAGCGCCTCTTCATCGCTTCTTTTCCCTGAAGGGGCGAGTGGGGTAGCGGAAAAATCAAAACAACTCAAAATCCCGCGCGCCTTATGAAGGCGATCCAACCCACCAACCCAAATCGTAGCTTCTTCTGCGCTGTCTTTAAAATCCCTCTGCCTGATATATTTTCCTTCAGCCGCTACATTCACCCGCCATGCGTGATGTGCTTCATCATTAATCACAATGATATTTTGACTGCTCGCCATATCGCCAAGCACTTCCCGCATATATGCCTCATCACTTTTGACGCCTCGTTTATCAACGGTTCTTTTTCTGCTTAACTTTTCCTCAGTATCCCAATTCAACACGTGCCAGTTACGAATACGCACTTTGCCTTCCCGCAATTTTTCAGTAAGCCCCACAGGAATAATATTAAACTCGTCATAATAATTGCCGAGTGAATCAGGTGTTAACACCTGCAGTCTATTCTTAACCGTAAGCCCAGGAGCTATGACAAAAATATTTTTGGAAAACCGCGTATCTTTTGCATAAGTGGCTTTGTTCAAAACCTGCCACGCGATGAGCATCGCCATGACAATCGTCTTGCCTGAACCTGTGGCCATCTTTGAACAAATTCTCTGGAACTCCCCTCCATCTGATGGGATATCAATTCCAACCTTTTCGGAATCAGGCGCTTCCACCAACCAGATCAGCGTTTCAATCGCTTCAAGTTGGCAGAAAAAGAATCTGCGATAATGACGCTCTTCAAGGTTATACCAATGCTCAAGAAGCCTCTTCGTAATACCGGTAACCCCGGAATACCCCTCATCTCGCCATTTTTTAATGCGTTTCCTAATATCATTTACCAGCGGAATCTCAACGAACACGCCGGGATCATCAAACGCCTGTGACCCGGGCGTTGCCCTAACATACCCTGCAGGCCGCCTGCCTTCAGTTTTGCTGAACGTCCGAGTAGTACGTTCATACGACCAGTATTCTTTTGGCTCCTTATAAGGAGAATTTATAATCAACTTGTCTATTATTTTGGGCATACGAAGTTAAACCCTTTTTAACATTTTGTTATTTGCGGTCAAAATCGGCACTGATTTTTCTCTTGAAGAGGCAAAATCATAATCATCGGTTACTATCTTAAATTTCTCTAAGGCGGTATGCTAAACTTAGTTGAGAATCGACAGGCCGGTTGAACAAAAAGGCTT
>CAYJQR010000067.1:0-11107 GCA_964372345.1 uncultured Planctomycetia bacterium
GGACAGATCACTTGCTATTCAAAGGGGCCATCTTGACGTGCTACGAACAGTTTTTGTTTGAAAAAAAGCCGGAGTGGTGAAACAGGCAGACACGCTAGACTCAAAATCTGGTGAGGGTAACCTCATGTCGGTTCGACTCCGACCTCCGGCAGAAAAATTTGGCTACGCCAAATTTTTCAGAGTCCGCCTCAGGCGGACGGTCTATTTTCTATTGTTCAATTTTCTAAGAGAAACTTAGTGAGGAATCTCAGCGGATTGGTTTTTAAACAACTTCTCTCTCGCCTTGATGATATAGACGCCGAATTCGTTGACTAATTGCGGATCAAACTGGGTTCCGGCGCAGAGGTGAAGCTCCTTCATCGCTTCCTCAATGGCCAGTTTTTTGCGGTACGGGCGGTCGGTCGTCATCGCGTCGAAGGTGTCGGCGATCGTCACCACTCTTCCGGCGAGAGAAATTCCCTCTCCCTTGAGTCCCTTGGGGTACCCTTTTCCGTCAAACCGCTCGTGGTGCTCCCGGATGCCGGGAACGATCAGTTCCGAGCGCAGAATATTCTGGACAATCCTCGCTCCGATCACCGGATGCTGGCGCATGATCTTGTATTCCTCTTCATTGAGCGGCCCCTCTTTCCCGAGGACCGCGTCCGGAATCCCTATTTTGCCGACGTCGTGCAGTAATCCTCCGATTTTAATCGCTTTCACCTGATTGGAAGGAAGCCGCAAATGTTTGGCAAGCCCCTCTGAGTACAACATCACCCGTTCCGAGTGGCCGTGGGTATAGGGGTCTTTGGCGTCAATCGCTTCCGCTAACGCCCCCATGATGCTGAAGAAGAGATCCTCCATCTCCTGGTAGTGTTCGGCGTTTAAGACGCCGATGGCGGCGTGATTGGCGAGTGTCGCGAGAACCTGCGCGTCCTCATCACTAAATCTGCCGGGATGGTTATTGCTGACGATCAGAATTCCGAGCAGGCGTTCTTTCTGTTGAAGCGGAACGGCGAGAAATGATTTTAGCGAAAGTTTTCCTTTAAAAGGGCTCTTCTCCAGATCGTTCACCAGGAGAGGCTGGCGAGATTCGATAATCTGGTTTTCAATCCTTTCCCAGCTTGCCAAAAGGTCTAGATTGTTAAACTCATTGACGTTAAAACCGTTCGCCGCGGCTAAGTTCAGCCGGTTGGTTTTACCGTCCATCAGGAAAAGCGCCCCATGGTCGGCTTTCAACAGATGGATGGCTTCCCGGACAATGGTCTGGACGACTCCGTCGAGTTCCAGCTCGGAAACGATGGTCTTGCTCACATCAAGCAGTATCTGGACTGTCTGAGGCAATTTATTCAAAGGACTCTCCCCCTCTTCTCTATTAATAAGAGTTTACCACAAGAAGCGTTAGATCGTCGGACAGGTCCTTTCCCACCTGGAACTCGACCGCCCGCCCTACCAGCCCCTCCAAGAGCTCCGAAACCGGTTTCTCGACGGCATTGCCGACCTCCTGACAGAAACGCTCCTCGCCAAACATCTCCCCCGCTTTATTTCTGGCCTCTGTAATACCGTCGGTATAGAGAAACCAGACCGCTTCTTTCTCTATGGGAACGCGGCTTTCCGGAAAATCGGCTTCCGGCGCGGCTCCCAAAGGAGGCCCGCTGGGAAAATCCAAAAACCGCGCCTCTTTACGGGACCTGATTGCTTTCAAAATAGGAAGGTGGCCGGCGTTGACATAATAAAAACATTCTTCCGACTTCCGATAGACCAGCAGGGTCATCGTGACAAAAATTTTCAACTGCCGGCTCCAAAGGAGACTGTTTAATTTCTTGAGCACCTCCGAAGGTTTTGATTCTCTCTGAATGAGCGTTCTGAATTCATTAGAGACCATCGCCATGCAGAGCGCCGCCGGAACCCCTTTTCCGGAAACATCCCCGATCATGATCGCGAACGAATCATTACCGCAGGAGACCAGATCGTAGAAATCTCCTCCGATGTGCCTGGCCGGAATCATCTTTGCCGCGATGGAAAGCCCCGGAGTCTGCGGGATCGGCGATGGGAGAAGCAGTTGCTGGATTTTGTACGCCACGTCAAGTTCCCGCTGTAATATTTCCTGCTGATGCTGAACGACACCTGCCTGGCGGGTTAAACTGACTACTCCAGAAATCCCCAAAAGCGCCAACGGATAAACACAATCCAGCCAAATGCCCAACCCCGCGAAAAACCCCCAGCTCACCAGAAAATAACCGAACCCGATTCCGGCCAGAATCAGAATCGACCAAAGCCGTTTCCCGAAATACGGCGCCGCTAATCCCAGGATCAAAAATAACCAGGCGATCGTGAGCCGCCAAATGAGGCCGGCCCGCCGGATCCACTTCTTCTCAAGGAGCATGTTATACGCGTTGGCAAAAACTCCGATCATGGGAAAATGAGATTCCATCGGAACCGACAGCGTCTGTTCCGTTCCCGCGGCCGTCAATCCGACAAAGCAAACGGCCCCTTCCAGCTCCTTCAGAGGGAACTTTCCTTTTTCCCCTTTTATCTCCTGCGCGTAAGCTTCGATCACCTCCAGGAAAGAGTAGTGACGAAAAGTCTCTCCCCATTTCCCGGCGAAATTAATCAGGAGATTTCCATTTTCATCGAGCGGCAAAATAGAGGAAGCGTCCGCTCTTGTGTCTTCTTTTGACATGAGGCACGGAATCGCCAGAAATCCCGACTCTTCTAACGGCAGCCGGCGGACTTTTCCGTCCCGGTCAAGAGCCACATTGGCATGACCGATCCCCTTGGCGGCGGCAGAGAGAGGTTCGACTGATTCCAAAGGTTCCTTAGAAAACCCTGACCCTGTAATCGTAGGAAGGTAAACATTACCGGCTTCCGCCATGGCTTGTCGCAGAACGGCGTCATCTTCGGTCGATTGAAGGAATAAAAGATTCAGCAGAACAGAACGGACACGCGCCATTTTCAAAGCGTGAATCAGTTCCGTGTGCCATTTTCTTGGAATGGGCCACTGCCCGATCCGCTGAAGCGTGTCTTCCCCGATCTCGATGACGACGATCTCCGGATGGACGGCCGGCGAGGGACGGTGCTGGTATCTCCAGTCGAGGGTGGTTAACTCGAATGATTCCCCCCACTGAAAGAAGACCCCCAGACTTGCCAGGAGAAAAGCAATCCCTAGAAAGAGAGCGCGCATTTTTTGGTCATCCTTACTTGATTTCCCTTCGCGTTGAACCGCACCTCATCCATTAGACGATGAATCAAGGTAAGACCGTATCCTTTATTATTAGGACAATCGGCGGAGGGCTTGAAACCTTTTCCTTCGTCCTCAACAGTGATAGTCACCTGATGTTTTTGCCGGTCCAGATCGAATCGCAAACGAACGTTTTTGGCGGGGTCCTGCCGGTTGCCGTGCTGGATGGCGTTGGCTAACGCTTCTTCAACGGAGAGCCGGACCGCGAAAAGAGTGTCACGGTCCCAATTTTCTTTCTTGAGATGCTCCAGAATCTGCCGGCTGGCCCATTGGATTTTATCCAGCCGGCTAGGAACGAGCAGAGTCCGGATCATCTTGAATGGTGAAAACCTGGTTAAGATGAGTGACCTCTATGACTTTTCGGACACTGGGAGTCACTTCGGAAAGAACGAGTTTTCCCTGCAAGTATGAGAACTGGTGATGGTAATCCACTAGGAGGCGCAGTCCGCTGCTGTCAACGTAATCAACCTTGCGCATATCAACGACGACGTTCTTCGATTTGGATTCCACCGCTTGCTTGAGGACATCCTCAAGCTGTACGTAAGTCTGCAGCGTCAATTCCCCTTGGAGGACTATTTTCACTCCCTCCCCCGTCGCTTCTTGTGAAATTTTCATTGGGTTGCTTCCTCAAAAACCCCCATCCGCCTGAATTTTTCGTAGCGCTGTTGAACGATTTCGTCAATACTGACGCCGTGAAGTTCGTGTAAATATTCCTGAATGACACTCTTGACCCGGAGCGCCATCGCTTCCGGGTCGCGATGAGCTCCCCCCAGCGGCTCTTCGATGATTCGGTCAATCAGTTTTAATTCCAGCAGGTCCTTGGCGGTTAAGCGAAGACACTCGGCCGCCTCTTTGGCTTTTGTCCGGTCCTTCCAGAGAATCGCGGAGCATCCTTCAGGCGAGATGACCGAATAATAGGCATTTTCCAGAACGCAGACCCGGTCTCCGACGCCGATCCCTAAAGCCCCGCCGCTCCCCCCTTCGCCAATCACGATGACCAGGATGGGAATTCGCAATCCGGCCATGAACCGAATGCTCTCGGCAATGGCGTGCGCCTGCCCCCTCTCCTCGGCTCCGATACCGGGATAGGCCCCGGGGGTATCCACGAAGCAAATCAGGGGAAGCGCGAACTTTTCCGCCATCGCCATCAACCGCATTGCCTTTCGATAACCTTCCGGATGAGCGCTTCCAAAGTTACGGATCAGATTTTCCTTGGTGTCTTTTCCTTTCTGATGCCCCAGAATCATCGTCCGTGTTTTCTCAAAGAACGCCATCCCGCCGATCAACGCTTTATCATCGCCAAAAAGCCGGTCCCCGTGGAGTTCGACAAAATCGGAAAAGATCATCCGGATATAGTCCATCGTCAGAGGACGTCTGGGATGCCGCGCCAATTGCACCCGCTGCCAAGGAGTCAACTGGCTGAAGATCTCCCGTTTCATCTTTTCCAGCCTGGCTTCCAGCTTTTTGATTTCCGGTTCGAAATCGAGCTTCTTACTGGAAGTAACGCTTTTTAGTTCTTCAATTTTTCGCTCGACCTCAACGATCGGCTTCTCGAAATCCAGCTCTCCAGCCATAGGTATTTTTCTATCTACGATTTTCCCTGCGCGGATTCCGTCGTTTCGACGATTTTGACAGCGGTTCCTTCAGGGAGCAACGCGTAAATCTCTTCGACGTCTTCGTTTCTCATCCGGACACACCCGGCCGTCACCGCCTGTCCGATTTTGTCCGGTTCCACTGTCCCGTGGATGCCAAAACCCTTGGGATGCTCCTTGGATGAAATCCCCAGCCACCGCGTCCCCAGAATATTGTCGGCGCTCCCGGGCGGAATCACCGCCCCCGTCTTGTACCAAACCGGATGAACCAGCCGGTTCACGATGGTGAAATCTCCCGTTGGTGTTGAATTATCTTTTCCTCCGGTCGAAACCGCGTAAGTTTTTACCTGTTTTCCATCCAGGCGGAGTTGGAGCTTGTTATCCGATTTGGTTACCACCACGTCAAATTTTCCGGAGGGAACTTTTAGTTTCTCTCCGACCCTGATCAGGTCTCCCTGGAGATGATTCAATTGTTTCAGCAGATCAACGGTAGTACCGTATTGCCGCGCAATTTTGACAAGAGAATCTCCCGGTTCAACCGCGTGTTCCTTGCTCTGTTCTGAAACAACTCCCATCACATTGACTACCTCTTCCTGTTTTGGCGCCGTTCGATTTTTTGACAAGCCGAACCAAACCAGCAGCCCGGCGCAAACCAGCGACATCACCAGCACGAGAACCGATCGTTTATTCATCCCATCACCTCACCAGTTTTGGCACATCATAGCCATTGTCACTCCAAGAATACTCCCCACAATCACCTGAATCGGCGTATGCCCGATTAATTCTTTTAATCTTTCGTCACGAATTCCTTTATTGAGATAGATGTCGTCAATGATTCTGTTCAAGATGCCGGCTTGCCTCCCGGTGGACCGGCGGACCCCCTGGGCGTCGAACATCGTCACCAAGCTGAAAATCAAAGTTACCGCGAACAACGGACTGTCAAATCCCATCCGGATGCCGACAGCGGTCGCCAGCGCGCTCACCCCAGCGGCATGAGCGCTCGGCATCCCCCCTGTCCCGGCAATCCATTTAAAGTTGAAGCGCTGTCCCTGGAACAGCAGGAATAATATTTTGAGCGTTTGCGCGACAAACCAAGTGAGAAGGGTCGTGAGAAAGATTTCATTCTTCAAAATTTCGGCAATGAAATCTCGCATGCTAGAAGTCATCGCTAACTCTGGCTGTCTTTAGCCAGTGGGGCCAACGGGGCCAACGGCGATAATGGGGCTGGCGTTACTTCAACGGTTCCACGGCTGCGGAGTGTGGTCTCCCCCTCCCTGATCAGAAACCCCCTGTTCCCGGCAACCAGCAATTGTCGGTCTTTATTTTTTAAAGTCCTTTTTTTTTCCTCAACTTGGCGCTGTTTGACCTTTTTAATCGCCTGTTTCAAAGCCGAGATATCCTGAAATTCTTTCTCGAGAAATTCCTTTTCCGACGTCAAAATCACCACTCTTTTTTCCAGGATCTGATGGCTCTCGAGCAGGGTATTAATTTTTTCAATGAGCGGTCTATCGCGGTCCCCCAACGCGGAAAGCTGAGACTGCGCCTGTCCCAAAGCGCTCTCAATCGTTGACAACTCATTTTTTGCCTGGTTGAGTTCCTCCTCAACCGCCTTTTTGTCAACGATCACCTTCTGCAGTCCATCAACCCTTTTGCCGTATTCCGTTTCCATCTGATGGATCACGGTGTCGGCATGCTTTGTGACCTGGTTAATGGTAAAGTGTTGATAGGCAACTAAAAATAGCAATGATCCGATGAGGATCCACCGCGTCGGCCGTCCCATAGATTCTCCTTATACAACAAAAACCCCCGGAATGCAAACCGCTACTCGATAATGACATCCTTATAGGTCTTCCCTGCTGGGATCATCGGAAGCACATGTTCCTGGTAAGGGACAATGACATCCAAAATATAGGTTGTCTTTGCCGCCAGCATCTCTTTAACGGCCCCGCGAAGTTCTTTCTTCTGCGTCACTTTGCGCCCCGGAAGCTTAAACGAATTGGCGATTTTCACGAAATTAGGATAAGAATTTTTATCGCTCGGATCCCCGATGAAGGTATGCGCCCGATTTCCTTTGTAAAAGCGGTCCTCCCACTGCACCACCATCCCCAGATGCTGATTATTGATGATCATCACCTTCACGGCGATTTTTTCAAGATACGCCGTCGCTAACTCTTGCACATTCATCAGGAAACTGCCGTCGCCGTCAATATCAAGAACCTCTTTCTCCGGATGCGCCAGTTTCGCCCCCAGCGCCGCCGGGAATCCGAATCCCATCGCACCCAATCCCGACGATGACAAAAGCTGCCGCGGCCGCGTGAATTTGTAATGCTGGGCGGTCCACATCTGATGCTGCCCCACGCCGACGGCGACAATCGCGTCGCCATGGGTCATCTCGCTCAAAAGCCGGATGGCGTATTGAGGAAGGATGCAGTCATCGCGGTCTTTGAAATCAAAGGGGTATTGTTTCTTCCATTGCTCGATTTGACGGCGCCATTGGCTGTAATCGCCCGGCTTCACCATCTTTAAAAGCTCCTCAAGAGCGTAACGGACGTCGCTCACCACCGGGATATGGACTTCCCTATTCTTGTTGATCTCGGAGGGATCAATATCCACGTGCGCGATCGTCCCGTGTTCGGCGAATTTCTCTACCTTGCCGGTCACCCGGTCATCAAAGCGGACGCCAAAAGCGAGCAAGAGGTCTCCCTCATTGACGGCGTTGTTGGCGAAAACAGACCCGTGCATCCCCAGCATCCGCAACGCTAATGGATGAGTCTCAGAGAAACACCCAAGCCCCATGACCGTCTGCGCCACGGGAATCTGCGTCTTTTCGGCAAATTTCCGCAATGCCTCCGACGCTCCGGAAGAAATAATACCTCCTCCAACATAGAGAACCGGTTTCTTCGCTTTCGCGATCGCGTCGGCGATTTGACGGAGCTGGTTCGGATGCGCGTGGATATTCGGTTTGTAACTGCGCATCTCCATTTTTTCCGGAAACTCCGGGATAACCATCTCCTGCTGGACGTCCTTAGGAATGTCCACCACGACAGGGCCAGGCCTGCCGGTGGAAGCGATATAGAACGCTTCCTTAATAATCCGCGGGATGTCACGAATATCCTGAACCAAATAATTGTGCTTCACAATGGGACGGGTGACGCCGACCACGTCGGTCTCCTGGAACGCGTTCTTGCCGATCCAGTGACGCTGGACTTGCCCGGTAATACAGACTAAAGGAATTGAATCCATGTAGGCGTCGGCGATCCCCGTGACCAGATTTGTCGCCCCGGGCCCAGAGGTAGCAATGCAAACCCCCACCTTGCCGCTGGCGCGGGCGTACCCCTCCGCGGCAAAGATTTCCCCCTGTTCGTGACGCGGAAGAATCGTCCGAATTTTCTTGGAGTAGGTCAGCGCTTGGTGAAGCTCCATGCTCGCCCCGCCGGGATAGGCAAAGAGAATCTTAACTCCTTCTCTCTCAAGGGCTTTAATGACAACCTCCGCCCCTTTGATCGGTTTCTCTGTTTTTGAGTCGTGTTGTTCCATATGAGCGGCCAGTATATCACAAAGCTTACTTTTTTTGAAAGAATTTGGCAAGTGAGAACGTCTATATTAATAAGGAGGAAATCAGTCATGCTTTCGAAAACATTTTCAGCCAGTCCGATGGGAATTCAGGCCTATTTAGTTGAGGTGGAAGTGGAAATCGCGCAAGGACTCCCGCAGGTGATTCTGGTGGGATTGCCGGATACGGCTCTGCGGGAAAGCCGGGACCGGATTTTGACCGCCATCCGCCAGAGCCGGTTTCCTCACGAACCGAAAAAACTGGTCATTAACTTAGCGCCGGCCGATTTGAGAAAGGAAGGACCTCTCTTTGATCTCCCGATCGCCGTCGGAATTCTGGCCGCGCAGGAAATTGTCTCGCAAGAAGCGGTCAAGGAATACGTGATGATCGGAGAATTAGCATTAGACGGAAACGTCCGTCCAGTCCGCGGCGTCCTGCCGATTGCTCTGTCTATGGCGAAGAACGGAAAGAAAAAGTTAATTCTCCCGATTCAGAACGCGCGCGAAGCGAGCGTTGTCACTGGAATCGAATGCTATCCGGTGCGGAGTCTGGCAGAGGCAGTTTCGTTTCTGAACGGCGAGACCCCTATCTCGGCTTTCCAGTTTCGGCAGGATTTGCCTTCTGAGAAGATCGAGACAGATCATTTTCCCTTCGACTTTGCCGACGTGCAGGGGCAGTTTCAGGCCAAACGGGCGTTAGAGATTGCCGCGGCGGGAGGGCATAATGTCCTGATGATCGGTCCTCCCGGCAGCGGGAAAACGATGTTAGCACAACGGCTCCCTGCAATTCTTCCCCCAATGAACCGGCAAGAGTCGCTGGAGACGAGCGCGCTTTACAGCATCGTCGGCCAATTGAATCATGAGCGGCCACTGCTGACTCAGCGCCCTTTCCGCACCCCGCATCACTCCGCCAGCGCCGTCGCTCTCTGCGGCGGCGGAACTCATCCCCGTCCCGGTGAGATCAGTCTGGCCAACAACGGAATTCTTTTCTTAGATGAGTTTCCTGAATTCGACCGCTCCACTCTGGAAGCATTGCGCCAGCCGATGGAGGAAGGAGAAATCACCATCGCGCGCGTCCATCGCTCGCTCCGTTTTCCGGCGCGGTTCTTGCTAGTCGCGGCGATGAATCCCTGTCCCTGCGGATTCCTCGGTGACCCTCGTAAGGAGTGTTCCTGCTCCCCGCGCGAAGTCTGGCGATACCGCCACAAAATCTCAGGGCCGCTCTTAGATCGGATTGATATCCAAGTGGAAGTCCCACCGCTCCGATTTCATGAATTGAACTCGTCTCAGAAACAGGAATCCTCTGGAGAAATTTATCTCCGCGTCGCCTCCGCGAGAGAGAGGCAGATCAAGCGGTTCGGCTCGCTGGGTATTGAATGGAATGCCCAAATGTCTCACCGGCAAATTAAGAAATCCTGTTCACTGGGAGAAACAGAATCGAATCTTCTGCGTCAAGCGATGGAAACGTTTGGTCTTAGTGCCCGCGCCCACGATAAGATTTTGAAAGTCTCTAGAACCATCGCCGACCTGGCCGGAAGCGAGAACATCAAAGTGGAACACTTAGCCGAAGCGATCCAATATCGGAATTTGGATAAGGCGATTGGGCAAAGTTTTTCCCGTGTGTCATTCTGAGCGAAGCCCCCATTGCTTGGCTTTGTCCCGACGCTTTCGCTTTGCGAAAGCAAAGCTAAGCAGTGGGGGTGGGGGTGAAGTCGAAGAATCTCGTTTTTTCTCCACAAAAGGAGATTTTTGGCTATCGGAAACCAGACGCCTTTTGCAAAAATGATGGCATACTGTTATTGGTTATGAAAACGAAGAGAAATTACAACATAGAGAAACTTAAGAAACTGTCTAGAGAACCTGGTAAAGTTTATAAAAAAGCGCAAAACGCGAAAAAACATCTCCGAAAACTTTAGTTCCTTAAAATACGGGCCGCGGAGGCAGGCGGCGTTACTCTAAGATCAAAATCTCTAAATTCTTAAGAAGTTTCTTCTTTTCTTCTCTGGAGAGTTCACCGATCTGATTTTTGAATCGCCGATTGTCAATCGCCCGGATTTGGTCAATAAGAATATCAGAATCTTCACTCAGCCCTGGATTCCCTTTGGTAACATGCACACGAAGAATGCTGGCTTGACGGTGAACCTTGGTGGTCAAAGGACAGACAATGGTACTAGGATGGATATCGTTCAGAAGGTCAGTTTGGGCCACAACAACGGGCCGTATCTTGCCAGGCTCTGTTCCCATTTGAGGATTCAGATCGGCATAGTAGAGATGAAACTTACGGATTTTCATTCACGGATATCATCGTTGAGTCGCTCAAAGACTTCTAGAATATTCAGTGAATCTTCTCTAACAAGCCGGGATTCATTGGAAAGCTGCCTCTTTAAGAATCGCCTCCGATTGAGCTTGTTATAAAAAGACAATGCTTCGTTAATATAGGCATTGCGAGGAATCCGGATAGTGTGAATCACTTTCTCAACATCTTTAAAGATATCTTCCCGTAATTTCAGGGATAATGTTTTCATCGTATTTGCCTCCGCTCCATTAGTATACACTTATAGTATATACTAACGCCTTAAAAAAGTCAAGGCGGTTTTACCTCCAATCCCTGTTATTGTATCACAGTGCACTATCTTTTACCTTTTTTCTACACCGGCGGCTCTTCCTGGAAATGCAAACCCCATAGTCCCTCCAGTCTTTTCTAATCCAAGAATGAGCCTGAAAAAGGGTTAACGGGAATCAATTT
>CAYJQR010000068.1:0-11057 GCA_964372345.1 uncultured Planctomycetia bacterium
ATAGCGATTCTGATAACCAACAGCTATTGTTTGACTTATAATCGGACACTAGTGACTTTCACTACATAATTGTTAATAAAATGAATCGTATACGGGTGGAGGAGAGGCTAAAAGAAAAGGGGTTATTGATGTTTACCCCTCGGGAATTTTGCGGCGTCCTGGATATTCCGCTCAAGACAGGATCAGTTTTTATCTCCCGCAACCTTAAAAGCGGATTATTTTTAAAGCTGCGCAACAATTATTACGTACTCAAAGACAGTCATTTGCCTCTTTATTTGATCGCCAACAAGCTTTATCAGCCTTCCTACATTTCGCTCGAATCGGCTCTTTCTTATTACGGGGTTATTCCCGAAACGGTTTATGCCGTTACCTCGGTGACCACCAAACCGACTCGCGAATTTAAAACGCCCCAATCCGTTTTTTCTTATCAGCGCGTCAAAAAAAGCGTATTTGGCGGATACAGCGCCGTGTCCATCGAAGGCCATGTCGTTTTATTAGCGGAACCGGAGAAAGCCCTCGCGGATTATCTCTATTTCGTGGATTTGAAAAAGGCGGTACTGAACGACCGCCTCAATTTGAAAAATATCCGTAAAGGGAAGCTCCTGGAGTTTCTCAGCGCTTTCAAGCGTGAAGGTTTCCAGAAAAGAATAGAGAAAATCTATGCTCAGCAGAGACAACCTCGAAAAATTTACTAAGCTTCAGCAGACATCCGTCCAGAACGTGGTGCGCGAATACTGCCAGCATCTTTTTTTGTCCTTTCTCTACCAGAATCCTGGTTCGGAAAAGTTGCTTTTTAAAGGGGGAACGGCTTTGCGTATTCTTTTAAAGAGCCCCCGGTTTTCGGAAGATTTGGATTTTAGCGGCGTCGGCGCAACCTATCGGGAAATTGAGGAATTGTTCACGAACACATTGGTCAATATTGAACGGACCGGAATGACCGTCCATGTCAGGGAAGCTACACAAACCACAGGAGGGTATCTGGGCATCGCTACTTTCGAGGCGTATGACATGAAAACAAACGTGCAGATTGAGGTTTCATTGAGAAAAGGCAAGGGATTTAAGAAAACAAGATCTCTGATTGCAAACGACTACCTCCCGGCTTATACCTTGGTGCATCTTTCGCTGGAGGATATTATCCTCGGCAAGCTTGAAGCGCTTGCGGCCAGACACAAACCGCGCGATTTTTATGATTACTTCTTCCTTTTGTCCGGAGACCATCCCGCGGCGAGAACCAAAGAAAATTTGAAAAAAGTACTGAGACTTTTGCGGCAAGAGCCTATCAATTTCCAAATGGAATTAAAGAAATTCCTGCCTGCCAGTCATGCCATGCACCTGCGTCATTTTAAGAAGATTTTAGAAGAAAAAATTCTGGGATACCTCTGATTCAAAAACAACTTGACAGGCATGGTATTACAAAGTATTATATCCCCCTGAAGGATTCCAATGGCCGGTAAATCACAAGAAGTCATCACTTTTAAAGTCAACGAAGATTTGTTAGTTCTGCTTAAGGGGATCGAGAACCGCTCCGAGTTTATCCGGAACGCCCTTCTTGCGGCGCTGGATAATCTGTGTCCGTTGTGCAAAGGGAGCGGGATTTTGACGCCGCGCAAGAAAGAACACTGGCAGGAATTCGCCGAAGATCATCGTCTCAAAGAATGCAAAGAGTGCCACGAAGTGACGATTGTGTGTAAAAAATGAAAAAACAGAAATTCCTTTGCTGGGGGGTTGTTTTCTGGATTCTGGGAGGGATGGCGCTCAATGGATACCATCACCACCGGGAATCCACGGAAGCCAGCATGGCAAAGCCGTGCTGTGTCTGTAAGGTGCAGAACCAGAATACCGCGACACCTGCAAAAGAAATCGCGCTAAAAACAGACCTGGCCGTCAGCCATGCAAATGTAGTTCTTTCCTATTTGGCTCCTCACCGGGTTTTGATCCGCTGGGACGCTTCTCCAAGAGATCCTCCGATTTCTTCCTGCTGAAATCACGGTTGTAGTGGCGGTTCGCGAACCACCCCTACAATGTTTCCATTGCAATACGCCCCTACGCCAAACATGGCGTATTACTGGAGGATCTCAATGAAGTTACCATCAATCATCGCTTTACTCTTCGGCGCGGCGTGCGTCTGTTGCGCACCGCAGCTGCTCTTGGCCGATCAAGGAGTTTCAGGCAAAGAGGACGAATCAAACTACCAACTGCAGCAGCTTCAGCAGAGTATTGAGCAGTTGCAAAAGACGATCCAGCAACAGGCAAAACTTCTGGAAACGCAGCAACATCAGTTAGACGAACTAAAGCAAGAAGTCACTGCTAAAAAAGAATTACCCGTTCAGCCGGCAGCTCCAACGACCGCCGCGGCACCTATCAAAGCAGGACTGCAGGCGTTCAATCCTGAAATCGGAATGCTTGCAGATATCGTGGCCCGAACCTCTGAGAGCACCGCCGATAGTGAAGGAAATGACAAGATCAGTCTCCGGGAATTGGAACTGATCATCGGGCACCCAGTGGATCCGTATTGCCGGTTTGATTCCACGATCACGTTTTCCGATTTTGAGGCGGTTTCTGTCGAAGAGGCCTACATCACTCACTGGGGATTGCCGTGGGAGATGAAAGGAAAGATAGGACGGATTCGGCCAAAAATCGGCAAAGCAAGCGCCGTCCACAGGGATCAACTGGAAACATCTGACGATCCTTTAGTAGTGCAAAACTATTTAGGGGCGGAAGGATTATCCCGCACTGGGCTGGAGGTCTCCAAGTTGTTTGAATTACCGTGGGGCTCCTCCACGCACGAAATAACCGCTGGAATCATGGAAGGGGGAGTCGGAGAAGGAGGAACTCTGTTTGGGACTACTCGGCGCCAACCTTCTTTTTACAGCCATTTGAAGAATTCCTGGGATATTTCGGATGAGACTAATTTCGAGTTAGGCGGGACCTATCTGCTCGGCTCAAAAGATTCTGATGTAAGACCGGAAGTGACCGCCATTGGAGTAGACACAACGCTGGTTCATTACGTGACGCCGACCAACAAACTCAAATGGCAGAACGAACTCTACTGGCAGGACCGGAAGGAATCGTTCTCAATACAAAATGGGGTAAGGAGCGAATTCAAAAACAATCCTTTGGGGCTGTACTCCTTGTTGGATTACCGTCTCTCACCCCGTTTTGGAGTTGGGACTCGCTTTGACTTCGTGGAGCCGGTGGACGCGGCGCTGACCAACGCGCGGGATGCCGATATCGGCGTCACCGGCTACTTCACGTTGTATCAAAGTGAATTTGCCCGCTGGCGGGTGCAGTATCAACACGTTGAGTATGCCGCCAGAAAGAATGACGAGCGGGTTTTCTTACAGGGGACCGTGGCGATTGGAGTGCATAAACATCAGTTGCAATAAGGTACTATGTCACCAGGCACCAGTCTCCGCCAGAGGCGGATTCGCCTCTGGCGAAACCTGTCACTAGAACGTACTATTTTGTCATTCTGAGCGGAGTCATCTGCTGAAAGCAGATGACGGAGTCGAAGAATCTAGTTTTTAAACAAGATTCCTCGACTTCGTCCGCCTGAAGGCGGGACTTCGCTCGGAATGACAGGAAGAAAGGATATCATGAAAACATTACAGGTTTTTTTATTAGTTTTGATAAGTTTCTTTTTTAATATAGCGCCGTCATACGCCGAACGCCCCCTGCGCGTGGTCACTACTTTGTCCACCTTCGCGGACCTGGTCAAAACTATCGGCGGCGATTATGTCGAAGTCACTTACATCGCTTCGCCGAAGTTCAATCCTCACTTCATCGAACCGAAACCGAGCGACGTGATGAAGGTGAAGAAAGCGGATCTCTTTGTCCATGCCGGACTTGATTTGGAAGTCTGGCGCGATCCGCTTCTGACTGCCGCCGGCAATTTGAAAGTCATGCCGGGGGCCGAAGGAGAGTTGGATCTTTCGAGGGGGATTCATCTGCTGGAAATCCCAACACAAATGCCGAGCCGTGCTGAGGGAGATATTCATATCTACGGTAATCCTCATTACTGGTTGAGCCCTGAGAACGGAAAGCAGATGGCGAAGACCATCGCCGAAAAACTGAGCGCCATTGATCCCGGTCACTCCGACATCTACCGGCAGAATCTGAACGGTTTTCTGAAGCGTCTCGATCAGAAGATCGCCGATTGGAAGAAGCAAGCGGGAGCGATCCACGGGAAAGAAGCGGTCGCCTATCATAACGAGTGGGTTTACCTGGCTGATTTTCTGGAGATTCGAATTAACCAGTTTCTGGAACCCAAACCCGGAATCCCTCCAACGCCAAAACATATTGAGAGAATAGAACAGTACATGCTTGGAAAAGGGATCAAAACCATCATTCTGGCAACGTTTGAACCGGGGCGCGCGGCGCAAGCAATCGCATCCGACACCAATGCCTCTGTGGTTCTTTTATGCCAGAATGTCAGGGAGGTTCCAGAAGCGACCGACTATCTGTCTCTTTTGGAGTATAATGTCCAAAAACTCCTATCGGTAACGCATGATTAACTTCAAAGAGACCCCCTGAGGGAGAAGGAGAAGGGAGTAATTCGAGAACAAAAATGGAATTTGTTAACTTAATGACTAAGCCATTCATCGCCTGCCTGATCCTGACCGGCATCCACGCCTATTTGGGGCTGCACGTCATTGAGCGAGGGGTGATCTTTGTGGATCTGGCGCTGGCGCAGGTGGCGGCGTTCGGGGCGACGCTTGGGTTTGCTCTTGGATTTTCGCTTCATTCCAGTGGAGGATACTGGCTTTCGCTGACATTTACTCTAATTGGCGCCGCGATCCTGGCAATGACCCGCCTGCGAAAACAGCGTATCCCTCAAGAAGCTTTTATCGGCATCGTCTACGCCATCGCGGCGGCCGCTTCGATCCTAGTTTTAAGCCGCGCGCCGGAGGGGGGAGAGGAACTCAAGGAACTTTTAGTGGGGCACCTCCTTTTCATTGACTGGCCGGAGATTCTCAAAATAGGAATACTCTACAGCATTATCGGGGTCATTCACTGGAAGTTCCGCAAGCCGTTTCTGTTTATCTCGCAGGAACCGGAACAGGCGTTCGCGCAAGGAGTGAATGTCCACTGGTGGGATTTTCTCTTTTACGCGACCTTTGGTTTTGTCGTGACGAGCTCCGTGGAGGTGGCCGGTGTATTATTAGTTTTTTCTTTCTTAATTGTTCCGGCGGTCTGCGCGGTTCTCTTGGCGCAAACCGTCTGCAGGCGGTTGGTCATCGGATGGATCGTCGGCGCTCTTACCAGTATGCTCGGCGTTACCGCCTCTTATTTTTGGGATTTTCCCACCGGCGCCGCGGTCGTTTGCGTCTTCGGGGCTGTATTGCTGACGTTGGCTGCCATCCGCTTCATTAAAGTTGCACTCTTAACGCATAAGCGTTAGGATAATGAGAACCATATTTATAAGGAGGACCTTCGATGAAAAAAGTATTGGGATTAACATTGATCATCATTGCGGCGGTGGTCGTTCTGGCGGCAATGACATTCGGCGGCATTTATAACCACCTAGTCACGACAGACGAGGCGGTCAAGAGCACATGGGGACAGGTGCAAAATGTTTATCAGCGCCGGTTAGATCTGGTCCCTAATCTGGTTGAGACAGTCAAAGGGTATGCCGTCCATGAGCAGGAGACGTTTCAAAGGGTGGTTGACGCCCGTGCGAAAATTTCCCAGTTGAATCTGTCGCCGGAGATCATCAACAACCCGGAACTCTTCGCTAAATTCCAGCAGGCACAGGGAAATCTCTCCTCGATGCTGAACCGGTTACTGGTGGTCGTGGAGAATTATCCCGATTTGAAGGCGAGCGCGAATTTCCTCGCTCTGCAAACTCAGCTGGAAGGGACCGAGAACCGCATCGCGGTCGAAAGACACCGTTATAACGAAACAGCGCAGGCCTTCAATACCTTGCGCCGCGTTTTCCCCAATGTCGTCGTCGCCAACCTGATGGGATTTAAGGAAAAGGCCTATTTTCAAGCCGACGAAGGGGCGGCAAAAGCGCCTGCGGTCAAATTTTAAGGAATGCTCCGCTTCTGGCAACGCTTGGTTTTTGGCATTACTCTCTGGCTGGGATGGCTTGTTCTCCTTAGCTCTGTGGGCTTTGCGGGGGCTGTCGAAATTCCAGCCCGTCCGGAAGGGTATGTCACCGACCAGGCCAATCTCCTCTCTGGCCAAACAAGAAATCAGTTAGAAGAATTTCTCCGCGGCTACGAACAAAAAACCACCAACCAGGTTGTTGTCGTCACTTTGCCCACCCTCGGGGGAGAACCGCTGGAAGAGTTTTCAATCCGGCTGGCAGAAAGATGGAAGGTGGGGCAAAAGGGGCGCGACAACGGAGTGATCTTTATGATCATCAAAGATGATCATTGGGTTCGGATCGAAGTCGGTTATGGCTTGGAAGGAGTTCTCCCCGACGCGCTGGCAGGACAAATTATCCGTCAAGTCGTGGCCCCTCATTTCTCACAGGGAAGGTTTGAAGAAGGGATTACCGCCGGCGTGGCCGCGATCGTCCAGGCGGCGCAGGGAGAATTCAAGGCGGGACCCCAAGAATCCGATGGAGATGGACAGTTTTCGGCATTCTTTATTTTTTTTCTCATCTTCGCCGCCGCCCTTTCGATCATGGACATGGTTCGATACTCCTCTTACTTTTTCGGACACCGTCTTTATCGCAATCGTTATTCCTTTTGGGAGTGGTGGTTTCGCTTTGCTTTGCTTCTCTTCTTTCTGAACTTTCTCTTTCGAATCTTGTTTTACGCGCGTCTCTCTTCCAGAGGCGGTTACTACGGGGGGCGAAGCGGTTTCGGCGGATTCTCCGGAGGAGGAGGTTTCTCAGGAGGGGGAGGAAGTTTTGGGGGAGGAGGGGCCAGCGGGCGCTGGTAATCTGATGCGAAGTTCCGAGCCAATCTTATTTTTTTCAAAGAAAGAAAAAGGACAAATCATTACCGCTATCCAGGAAGCGGAGAGGAAAACTTCCGGCGAAATCCGCGTTCATCTGACCGGAAGAAACCGGGAAGACATTCTAGTCCATGCCGGAGAGATTTTTGAAAAAATCGGGATGACAAAGACCTGCGCGCGGAATGGAGTCCTTATCTTTTTAGAGGTCAAAAGCAGTCGATTCGCCGTCATTGGAGATACCGGGATTCATGAAAGGGTCCCGCAAGGGTTTTGGGATGCAATGGCGAAGGGGATGGCCATCCACTTTAGAAAGAATCATTTTGCCGATGGAATTGTTGAAGCGGTCCGTTTGACGGGCGAAGAGTTGAGCAAATATTCCCCGCGCGAAAAAGACGACTTCAACGAACTCCCTGATGAAATTTCCTATTCCTAGTTCCCCTGCATCAGTTGCATCCGATGCTCGATCGTAGTAAAATCATAGTGTTTATGCGCCAACTCACTAAGACCGTGCTTGCCATTGTTGTGATTGGACTGCACAGCACAAGCGATGCTTTAATGAGGCGGGAGTTCAATCTCTCCTATAACGGGAAGACTCCACAAATTCCCCGGTCCGCGCGGGAAGTTCGTGTCTGGGTCCCTCTGGGGACGAGCCGTGACGGACAAAAGATTATTTCCAGAGAGATCCAACTTTCTGTCCCCCATGAGATTTCAAGAGATCCAGATTATGGCAATGAAATTCTTTATTTTTCTTTAAGACCCCCTTTCCCTGAGGCAGTCGATTTCTCCATCCTGTACCATGTGATCACGGACACGGAGCAATTTTTGACATCACAAGAGCGGAGCCAAAGCGTCAAGAAAGACCTGCAGCCCTCTCGCTTGATGGTGGTGGATGATGAAATTCGAAAACGGAGTCGAGGCGCCATGGAGGGAAAACTGAGCTTCATTGAAAAAGCCAGAGGAATCTATGAATACGTCCTAACGCACATGCGGTACGATAAAACGATCCCGGGGTGGGGGAGAGGCGATACCCTTCGGGCGTGCCAAGTCGGCGCAGGAAATTGCACCGATTTTCATTCCTTGTTCATCTCGATGGCTCATGCCGCAGAAATTCCCGCGCGGTTCAAAATCGGCTTGACGATCCCGGATGGAAAAGAAGGCGAAATAAGCGGCTACCACTGTTGGGCTGAGTTTTTCGAAGACAGAGCAGGATGGGAACCGGTGGACGCTTCAGAAGCATGGAAGCATCCTGATAAAAAGGAAGAATATTTCGCTCAGTTTGACCCGAATAAATTTTTCATTAGTATAGGAAGAGATATCCGACTGGCTCCCCGGCAAAAAGGGGAACCAATCAATATCTTTTTCTATCCTTATATAGAGGTTGACGGAAAACCGTGTGAGGGTTTTCAGGCCTCGTTTTACTACCGCAGTCTCACTTAAAAAAGGAGGAGTATCATGGAAAAGCGATGGGCGTTATGGATCTTCATAGGGGTCTCAATCACGACACTGACTCTGTTGCCTGTTGGGTACGCCGCAGAACATGGAGGCCAGGAACACGGGGGAACATCGGTTCAAGAGCATGGCGGGACCGCTGTCATACCACCGCCGCCGGCACCCGCAGTCATAGAACCGACCCCAGAGGCGATTCGTTCTTCGATCCAAGGA
Source organism: uncultured Planctomycetia bacterium (assembly GCA_964372345.1). Taxonomy (GTDB): domain Bacteria; phylum Omnitrophota; class Gorgyraeia; order JACOVV01; family JACOVV01; genus JACOVV01. The sequence goes on from CAYJQR010000068.1 coordinate 8,572, forward strand.
TTTATTGATGCCGCCGTTCAGGCGAATGGGTCTTATTCTATTCTGGATCCGGTGACGGACAACATCAGAAACCTGGAATTAGTTCAAGTCCATGAGCGCGTTGGCAAAACCGGGGACTACTATTACTCGTGCACCGATATGACAGACGTCAATTCAGGAGAAATACTCGATCTTGATTTCGACGTAGCCAATGACAATGGGGTCCTTATGGTTTTAGCCGATAAGGTCCGGATTCACAAGGTGAACAACCAGCCCCGGTACACCTACGATGACAAAGACAACATGATTCCGGTGACCGGACAAATTGAACCTACACAGGAGTTTTGATAGAGCCGAAATAATTTCTTTGCGCGGCGGACTGATTGGGGATTGAAGATTTGAGGCCTCTTTTTGTGGTATTATTCATGTTGGCCATGATGATTCCCTCGCGATCGAATGCTGAGAAAAAACCAGAAACAGCCATCTTTGCCGGCGGCTGTTTCTGGTGTATGGAATCTCCTTTTGAGCAGATCGAAGGAGTCAGTGAGGTTGTGGCTGGTTATACGGGGGGGCGCGAAAAAAATCCCACCTATGAAGAGGTCTGTGCCGGAACAACAGGACATCTGGAAGCGGTTCAGGTAACGTATGATCCTTCCAAGGCCAGCTACGCGCGGCTTTTGGACGTCTTCTGGCGCAGCATTGATCCGACTGATTCCATCGGTCAATTTGCCGATAAAGGATCTCAGTATCAAACAGCCATTTTCTATCACAATGAGGAGCAAAAAAAATTAGCCGAGATGTCGAAACAGGAACTGGGTCTTTCCGGGAAATTCGATAAGCCAATTGCCACTGAGATTCGTCCTGCGGCCGAGTTTTACCCTGCTGAGGAGTATCATCAAGATTATCACTTGAAAAATCCGGAGCAATATAAAAATTATAAATACCACTCCGGACGGGAATCGTATCTGAAACAAACGTGGCGGGATCAAGAAAGAGCGTGTCCCATTCTATTAAAGATGGAGTCCGGCAAGAAGAAATTAACCCCCTTGCAATACCATGTCACTCAGGAGCGCGGCACAGAGCCCCCGTTTCAAAACGAGTATTGGAATAATAAAAAAGAAGGGATTTATGTGGACGCCGTCTCTGGCGAGCCGTTGTTTAGCTCTCTGGATAAATTTGACTCCGGTACCGGCTGGCCTAGTTTTACAAAACCTCTGGAGCCGGACCATATTGTTGAGGAAGAGGATAAAAGCCTTTCTATGCGCAGAACCGAGGTTAAAAGTAAAGAGGGTGATTCACACTTAGGCCACGTTTTTCCCGACGGCCCTGGCCCCAACGGGCTCCGTTACTGCATTAATTCAGCCGCCCTTCGCTTCATCCCAAAAGAAAATTTAGAAAAAGAGGGATACGGTCAGTATAGGAAACCCTTTGAAAAATGAGGGTTCTTATCACCGTTGGACTACTTCTTACCTTACAAGGAGCGCCTCAAGCCGTGGCAATCGGCGGTATCCTCAGCGCGCGTAAAGTTGCCGAGACCCTGTCGCATCGCATCACCGCCATGAACCACGGCCAAGGCTTCACCGCGAACCTCGTCACCGCTGAAAAACCATCGCCGGCATCTTTTCTGCCTGGCTTCTGACCCTGCCCGTAGCCTTCCTCTTTTCAGCTATAGTTTTTTGGGCGTTGAATGGATAGGTTGGAGAATATTTGACAAAGGTATGAATTTACATTATACTTAAAGTATGAAAGTCAGAGGTGAGGCCAATGGCGCATGTTAAGACAGCGATCTCGATCGATGCCGGGATTTTTAAGGATATCGAACGGGTAACACACAAAATCCATATCTCAAGGAGTCGGTTGTTTGAGATGGCTGTAAGAGACTGGCTCAAGAGACAGAAAAAGAGACTGTTGATCCAACAGATCAACTCTGCTGTGGAGCAAGACAGCTGTGATGAAGAAGATCGTCAGCAAATGGAATGGATGCGGGAACATCAAAAAGGACTCGTGCAGGGAGAATGGTAATCAATCAGGGGGATGTTTTTTGGATTGATTTTGGAAAACCCAAAGGCAGAACCCTTGGCTGGCGGCATCCTTACGTAGTTGTTCAAGGAAATGCCTATAATCACAGTAAGATTGGGACCGTGGTTGTCTGTGGGATCACCTCCAACTTAAGCAGGGTCAACTATCCAGGAAATGTTCTTTTGAAAAAGGGAGAAGGGAATTTACCCAAGGAGATCGTCATTAATATTTCACAACTCTATACCGTTGATAAACAACTCCTTACTGAAAAAATCGGTGCACTCTCAGTGTCCAGATCTAAAGATATCTTGAAAGGCATCCACTTATTACTGGAGTCTGATGAGTGAGTGGATTCCGGTTTATAGCGTCAGGAATTAGGCGCTGGCCGTCGCTCTTCATGGTTTTCCCCCCTCCTGTGGGTGTGGGTTTATTGTAACACGAAAAGGCGGGACGGAATACTTACCTTATGGTATCTTAATATCTATAAT
>CAYJQR010000069.1:0-10918 GCA_964372345.1 uncultured Planctomycetia bacterium
CCACCGTTTTGATTCGCAAAACGAATCAGTGGGGACTTGTCCTGGATTTCGGTCCACAATCCAGTTCTGACATCTTCTTTGGGTTTCGATACCTCATCAGCGGTTCGCTTTCGCTCGTCTCCTCGATTCTCACCTGATCTTTTTAACAAAGACCTTTTCCCTTAACGCTCACGACCTTGGCTTTTGTCCAAAGCCGCTTAAGGTGGTTTGAAGCCTCCTCCTGTAAGTCGGCTCCCAGGGGTCTCCCCTCATCTCCTGTGCAGCTTTCGTGGCACACCAACCGGTCCCATTTTCCCCATTGTCTTGACAACGTAACTACATTATGATAACCTTTATAGCGGAACATAAGGAAGGTCATTAGTGATCATTCGTGCATTTGAATGGGATGAGAAAAATGAAAACCATATTAGCCGACATGGCGTTTCTCCCTTTGAAGTTGAAGAAGTCATTGTCTTATCGAAACCTTTCTATCAGAGAGGTCGAGAAGGTAAGTATGTTGTTTATGGCGTCACGCAAGAAGGGAGGCATCTCTTAATCGTTTTTGTTATTGTTAAAGAAAGTAATCACATCCGAGTCATCACCGCAAGGGAGATGACAGACAAGGAAAAGCAGTATTACCGAAAGCACAGGGGTGGTCGGTCATGAAAAAACTACCACGATTTCAATCAGAAGCAGAGGAAGCTCAGTTTTGGCAAACCCATAGTCCTTTAGATTACCCAGAGGAGTTTACCGATGTAGAGAGTCCTTTCCAGATCGATCCTGATCTTTTGAAGAAAGTCAGTCTCGCTCGAGAAAAAAGGAAACGTACTCTCACCTTAAGAATGGGACAAAACCAAATTGAGATGGCAAGAATCATTGCTCAATGGAAGGGACTCGGCTATCAGACCCAGATGAGACTCTGGGTCATCGAAGGTATCCGACGAGAGATTCGACAACATCCAGAGGTCAGAAAACTATTAACCTCAAAATAACCCATGTCCAATCAGTCCTCACTAAAATTCGTTAGTTGCAATGAAATCTCCCCGCGGTATCTGGCAAATATGGGCATCCGTCACCGCTATGGTGTTCATTCTTTCCTTCACCTTTCAAGGTTTTTCCATCATGCATTTGCCGTTGCTCCTAGGATATTCATTGCTCCTTCCTTATTTCTGGATGGTCACTCGGAGTATCGAAAATCGAATTTTGATCAATGAACAAGCAGGAAAGGTCAATCCAGAAACATTAGCCCAGAGGATTCACAGCTACTCTCATATCAACTCAGCTAACTCAATAGGCGGCAACGCCTCCTTGGAAGGTCAAGAACAACGATCACCAGAAACAGAGGCAATACTGGGAAATTCCTACTTTTCAGCCTTTAGCAGTTTCTTGATTTCTCTTGACGCTTCCTTGAGGTTGGCGACGGGGGTAATGGGGAGGGTTGTTGCTTGGAATAAGTGGCGACCTTCTTCGACGCTGGTCCCTTCCAGCCGTACCACCATCGGCAGAAGTTTCTTCTTTCCTTTCAGGGCGTCAATGACCCCCTGCGCGACCTGATCGCATTGAGTGATCCCGCCGAAAATATTGATCAGGATCACTTGAACACGGGCGTCGGAAGTGATAATCTCGATCGCTTTCGAGACTCTCTCGCTGTTAGCGCCGCCGCCGATATCTAAAAAGTTTGCCGGCTCCAGGCCGTGATTTTTGATCTCGTCCAGAGTCGCCATCGCTAATCCCGCGCCGTTAACCATACAACCGATATTTCCGTTGAGGCGGACATAACTGAGCCCATGTTTGTTTGCTTCGACTTCAGCGGGGTCTTCTTCGTCAAAGTCCCGAAGAGCCTCAAGGTTCTGATGCCGGAAAAGGGCGTTGTCATCGGCCGACATTTTCGCGTCTAAGGCGATCCACTCCATCTCTTTGCTCTTGACCCCTTTTCCAAAAACGAGGGGATTGATTTCAAGAAGGGATAATTCCGATTCCGTGTAGAGTTTGTAGAGTTGTTTTAATAACGTCCCCAGCGGCGCCGTTTCTTTCCCGTTCACTCCAAGCGCTTTCGCCACCCGTCGAATCTGGAAGGAAAGAACGCCCGTCACTGAATCGAGCGGTTCCACCCAAAGGTCTCTGGGATGTTTTTGCGCCATCTCCTCTATTTCCATCCCGCCATGGCGGCTGGCAAGAATGGAGACAACCGCTTTTTCCCGGTTGGTCGTCAGCGCGAGGTAACACTCTTTTTGGAACGAAACTTTTTCTTCGACGAGAATTTTGCGGACGACTTTCCCCTGACTGCCGCTCTGATGGGTCGCCAGTACTTTCCCGAGAAGTTCTCCGGCTTTGGACTTTAGTTCCTGCGGCTGATTTACGATTTGGATGCCCCCCGCTTTCCCTCTTCCTCCGGCATGAATCTGCGCCTTCATGACCCACGGCCCCTGAAAGTTCGCGGCCACCGCCTCCGCTTCTTCAGCGGAAGCGGCCATGCCGCCCAAAGGAATCGCGGCGCCATATTGGGCAAGGAGTTGTTTGGCTTGGTATTCGTGCAGATTCATTATCTTTTTTCTAGGGGAGTATACGTCTGGTTCAACGGCGGACCTCTGTACTCGGCGTCGGGACGGATCAACCGGTTGTCGGAATACTGTTCTAAAACATGCGCTACCCAGCCGGGGGTCCGCGCGCAGGCGAAGAGGAGAGTGAACAGGTCCACCGGAATGCCTAAATAATACAATAGCGGCGCTGAATAGAAATCCACGTTGACCGGCAACGGTTTTTCTTTCTTCATCACCTGCCTCAATTCCTCAGCAATCTGAAACCACTGAACCGAACCATTCTTTTTCCCTAACCGCTGGGCCCACTCCCTAAGATATTGGGCCCGTGGGTCATCCGCTTTATAAACCCGGTGACCGAACCCCATGATTTTTTGTTTTCGAGCTAGCCTCTCTTTCACGTAGGGGACAATGCCGGAAGGATCCTTAATTTCTAATAACATCTCCATGGTTCTCTGGTTCGCGGAGCCGTGCAGGTCTCCTTTGAGTGTTCCTACGGCCGAAACGACCGCTGAATAGATATCGGAAAGGGTAGCCGCAGTCGTTCTGGCGGCAAAGGTCGAGGCGTTATAGCTGTGTTCAACTAATAAAATGAAGTAGGCGTCGAGCCCGCGGATCGATTCCGCATCGGGGGATTTCCCGTGAAGCATATAGAGAAAATTTTCAGCGAGCGATCCTTGATTGAGCGGCGGAATCAGCTCTTTCCCCCGGCGGGTCCGTTCGATGGCGGCGACAACCGTCGGCATCTGCGCGACCAACCGGGTGCCTTTTTTTAAATTTGCGTCGGGAGAGTTATCCTCGGCGTCCTTGTCGTAAAGCCCCAACAGAGAAACAGCGCTCCGCAACGCCGCCATGGGAATGACGGCTTTTGGGAAAACACTTATCGCGTCAATGACTTGTTGAGGGAGATTTCTTTCTTTGGAGAGTTCTTCTTGCCACGAAGCCCATTCTTTAGGATTAGGAAGCCGGCCAAAGAAAAGAAGAAAAATAACTTCTTCGAAGTTGGAACGACGCGCTAATTCATCAATGGAGAATCCCCGATAAAAAAGCCGTCCTCCTTCACCGTCAATGTAAGAAATAGCACTTGTCCCGGCGACAACGCCCTGTAAACCCTTGTGAGTTTCTGAAGTTTTATCTGTACTCATTTTTCTTTGACATCCTTCGACTCGTCCCCGCGGCTTTGCTTTGCAAAGCCAAGCAGCGGGGGCTTCGCTCAGGATTAAATTCAGCCTGCAACTTATGTTCATTCCATTCCATAAGTTGCGGCTTCATTTAAGGCGACGAGCGGATTCGAACCGCTGCATCGGGGTTTTGCAGACCCCTCCCTTAGCCACTTGGGTACGTCGCCATTATTGGGTTTGCGGGTTAGCCTGTCTGCGGGTTCAAACTGGTTAACCGGCAAACCCGTTAACGTTTCTATTTTTTAGACCAGGCTACGTGGCCATCTACGTAAAGAATATTTCCCCCGCCCTCTTTATGATTGTTGCTTCGGTCTTGGGCTAAGACTGTTGTTGAAGGGCTTGATTCACTGAGACCCGCAACGTATTCGTAGCTGATTGTTCCACCGAGTGATGTTCCATCACCGCTTACTTCATCCGAGCTGCTTGGACAAACAAAGACCTTTGGATCATCGAGATACTCCGGGTAGAGATCTTTGAGATCCTTCGGAAATTGCTCGTTATGGTCAATCGAATAAGTATGAAGGGCTAATCCTATCTGTTTTAAATTATTAGCGCAATTGACCCGTGCCGCCCGCCGGCGCGCGCTGCCAATCGCCGGGGTTAAGAGCGCCGCAAGAATTCCGATAATGGCGACAACCACTAGCAACTCAATCAGGGTAAACCCCTTGCGCTCTTCGTTTTTCATCAATCTCCCCCTCTCATCCTCTTTTGGTAACATATTTGCTCAATTTTGTCAACGAGCGCCTTGGCCACTTTAGTTTTTGGCGTATTTTTTAACCACTGACAATTCCCTTCCCTGTCCAATATTACCACAGTTGTTTTCCGATTGCCAAAGGGTAGCGATTCCATGTTCAGCCAATTACACACAACAAGATCCAGCTTTTTTTCTCGTAGTTTCTTGCAACTGTTGCGCAGCCCCTTGCGCGTTTCAAGAGAGAAACCGACTAAACAGCGGTTTTCTTTCCTGTGGGATAAGATTTTTAAGACATCCAGATTACGAACCAGCGTCAGGACCATCGTTTCTCTTTTTGCTTTTGATATCTTCCCCATCACTCGTCGGCGCGGACGGAAATCACTGACTGCCGCCGCCATAATCAAAGCGTCTGCCCATCGCCAGTGCCGTTGGAGTACTGCTAACATTTCCCGTGCCGTCACTACTGAAAAGAGAAACCCCTTCTCTTTTTTAAAAAAAAGAGGGGGGGTCTTTGCGCCAGGCACACAAACGCCAGGCCCACAAACTAATTTAACCTGGTGCCCTCTCTGGTAAGCCTCACTAGCACAAGCTAACCCCATAGTCCCTGTAGACTCGTTACTGAAAAACCGAACTGGGTCCAGGTACTCGCGGGTTGGACCTGCCGTAATTAACATGCGGAGTGATGTTCTAGACTTCATTCTATGATTTTGAGGAAATTTAAATACTCCTCAGCGGTGTAAACTGGGATTTTGGATTTCTTATAATCGCTTTTGTTACGGCTAATAATGCAATCCATACTATTTTCAACAGCAGCATAGTACTGAATCGCGTCTTCAAAATCCTCAAAATGAGAAGACAGGGCAAGATCCACGATCCTTTCGTCAATGGTCAATACTTGTACAACGACCCTGAGTTTCCTCAATAGATTGACAACATCCTCCCTAGATTTTACTCTTCTTAATATATAATGAAGATTAGCAAAGATCAGCGGAGAGACATACCCCTGAACTTTGCCTAATTCAACCAAACTAAAAAGCTGAGCCGAATGCGTATAATAAGGTTGTCTTGTTGCTAGAACATCTAAAATGATATCACTGTCAATAAACAGTCTCTTCATTTTGAGTATTTGCGGGTTAGGTAGTTGGCATACTCTTGCTTCCAGTCAAAATCTCCTTTGCCTGCCAGAATCCCAGAGAGTTCCTTAACGATAGGTGTTAACTTAAACTTGCTGGATCGCTCCTTCACTAGCGACTGGAAATAATTCTGGACCATTTTTGACAAACTCAAGTGGTGTTGCTTAGCATATCTCTTAATCGCTTGAATAATAGAGACTTCCACGCTCAAGGTTAGTTTAGTATTCATTAAAACACCCTCCTTTGCTCTACGTAATTAATATACATCATTTCTACGTAGAACGCAAGGATGTTTTGACAATGTCTATTATCCATAGTATCTACAAGGCGGATGTTGTTTTCTCCTTCGAAACCGTCTCTGCATTTAAATTTTCTTCAAGAACGTAAGCACGAAATTCTCTCATCAGAACTTGAGTCAGTTGCGAGTGTTCTGTTTCTGTCATGGGACCTGTATAGCAATCTGCTCTTGACACAACCAGTTTTTCTGGGACGATATTGAATGTTCTCATGAGAGCGATCCAATTCTTGATGAATAAAGTGACCTCCTCCATTGGCATCTCAATTTGATATTTTAAGGTTTCTCTTTTTACCTCTGAGAATTGAACATTCGCCTCTAAAGGAGTTTCTAATAACCGAAACTGATCTTTATCCACGGTACACCACCACTTCACTTTTTTCTGAAGAACCGCGATGACTGCTGTCAGGATTCGATTGAGCGCCTCATGTTCTTCTTGAATAGCATGCGCATCGCTGGAAACGAGTACTGTCAAAGGGGCTTTATCATACCTTACAAAATCAGGATTGGATGGATCCCGATAGACTGCGAAAACGAAAGGGATATTCACCCAGCTCATTGGCAACGATCCATCAGGGTAGTAGCCGACTGTGAGGATGATTGGAGACAAACGATCTTTTACGACCTGCATAGCCCAGTTGTAGTCGAACACAGCCCCTCCTACTTCGGATCCTCCATCCCCCTGATAGTCACTATGAGGATCTAGATTAAAAATTGCAATCCCCTCTGGGGGGAAGTTCCCTAACTGCTTTTCTGCAAAAAGGAGGTAGTAAAGATAGTCATGGCGGGGAACTTCCACGCCAAGTTGCCCACGTTCCCTGACTGCCCGCCGTGTAAAAGGATGATTTTTGAGGAGACCTTCCTTGATCTTTTCTGGAGATAACCCCTCCCAAAAATGTTTCCATCTTTCCCGATCTATCTCTTCAAAAGAAACCATAGGAGGTTGGGTAAGAAGTGGGGAAGGAATGGGCTCTCCTTTTATGAAAGCTTTTATGAAAGCATCGAACGTCTTTTTCTGCCACTCCTTAAAAGTTAATCTCTCTCTCTGCACTGCTTCTTCGAACCATTTTTCGAAGCGATTGACGCGTTCTCTTAGGTCTAACTCATCCAATAAATTCAAAGACTTAATCCCTGTGATGAATAAGGGTGTAATATCAATGTTTGTCCAATTCTCAAGATCGAAAAGTAGTTTTGGAGCGAGGGCAATATAGTTCTGCTCAGTCTCTGAAAATTCTGAAAAGAAGGAAGCTGTACTGATGCTAGCTGGAGGGCTAAGGGATAAAGAAGGAGGAGAAACGATTAAAATGAAAAGGAGAGATAGGAATAGACTCACTTTACTTTAGCCCTTTAATCGCACGCGCGATCTTCTCGATGGGGGCAATATGCCCAATCCCCTCGGTGCCGCAGGCGAGTTTCCCCTCTTCGGGTTCTACGATCTGGTAGCCAAATTGGCGGAGTTTCTTGAGATTCTCTTGAACGGCGGGGTGATGATACATCTGAGTGTTCATCGCGGGGGCCAGTAAAACCGGCGCCTCGGTCGCGGTGACAATACAGGTTAGCAGGTCGTCGCAAATGCCGTTAGCCAATTTCCCGATCACATTCGCCGTCGCTGGGACGATAGCGATCAATTGCGCTTGACGGGCAATGGAGATATGAACCGCGCTCCATTCTCCGGTGGGGAGCAGAAAAAGATCCGTAAAGACGGTGTTCCCGGAGAGAGTCTGCAGAGTTAACGGCGTGATGAAATGTTTCGCTTCTTCAGTCATCACGACTACCGTCGAGAAACCGTCTTCTTTCAGGGACGAAATCAGGTCGCCTGTTTTATAGGCGGCGATGCTTCCCGTGACCCCGATCAGGATAAACTTCTGGCCGGAGAAAGCAGGTGGTGGGATCATTTTTCGGCGCTCTTTTTCAGCGAGATCTTTCCCTGGCGAATCTCATCAAGCGCGACGGTCGAAGCCTTGGTTTTCAGGGAAGCCTCCACCAGCTTTGGCGCTCCATTGGTTAATTCCATGGCTCTCTGAGAAGCCAAAAGCACCAGCTGATAAATGTTGTCCACTTTTTCTAGAAGCGGTTGTATCGAGAGGTAACTCATCTTTATAACTCCTTCGTTAAGTTTTTTCCGCCGTCACGATCGCTTCAAGGGTTTTCAAAGCTCGCGGCAGCCGATCATTGATGATTTCGTAATGATACGCTTTCTTTTGGCTGATTTCCCATCGGGCCATCTTTAAACGCGCTCTGATTTGCTGCGCGGAATCGGTCCTGCGCTTTTTAAGCCGCGCCAGGAGTTCTTTGATTTTGGGAGGGAGGACAAAAACCAAAACCGCCCGGGGCCATTTTTTCTTAACCTGCTTCGCCCCCTGCACATCCAGGCAGGCGATGACATTCTTCCCCCGTCGAATTTTCTCCTCGACGAACCGCATGGGCGTTCCGTAGTAATGCCCGAAAACCTCCGCCCATTCCAGAAAATCGCCCCGCCGGCGTCGTCGAAGGAATTCTTCTTGGGTAACGAAATAGTAATCGCGTCCTTGCCGTTCTCCTTTACGGGGAGGGCGCGTCGTGACCGACACCGACCGGACCAAACCCTTATTTTTGCGGAGCAAATGTCCAGCGAGCGTTGTTTTCCCCGCTCCGCTGGGAGCGGAAATAATAAAGAGCCGGCCTCGCTTCATTCGATGTTTTGAACCTGCTCCCGAATTTTGTCGATTTCGCTCTTGATGAGAATTACCCATCGCGCGATCAGCGCGTCGCTGGCTTTGGACCCGATGGTATTGGCTTCGCGCTGGAGTTCCTGCGCGATGAAATCCAGTTTCCGTCCCACTTCTTCCTGTGACGACAAACTGCTCCTGAAATGATCCAAGTGGCTCCGCAGACGGACGATCTCTTCGGTGATGTCGCAGTTTTTCATGTAGAGAGAAACTTCCATCTGCAGGCGGTGAGGATCCAAAGAAGTCCCTTGCGACAATTCTTCCATCTTGCGCGTGAGCGATTCTTTATACTCCTCAATAGAGCGCGGCGCCCTGGCGGCGATTTTTCTAACCGTCTCTTCGACCTTCCCCAACCGGTTTTTCAAATCTTTCCCTAACGTTTCTCCTTCCTGCTCCCGCGTTTTCAATAACCCCGCAACCGCTTGATCGAGCGAGCGCCTCACGACTGCCCACTGGGAAAAGGAACCATTCGAATTGCCGCGGCGGATAAAAATTTCTGGAAGAGACAAAAGATGATTCAGCCGGACGTCTTCTTTGACTCCTAACTTCTTCCGCGCCGTTTTAATCAAAAGGTGGTATCTTTTCAGCAGGGGTTCGTTCAGGATCAGGTCGTGGTATTCCCCGCGCTGATAAATCAGCGTCAGAAAAAGTTTTCCCCGCGCTACCTTTTTTCGGATATGGGAGGTAACGCGCCCTTCCAAAAAAGAGAGATCGCTGGGGAGGCGGGGGCTGATCTCAAAAAACCGGTGGTTCACCGATTTTAATTCGACCTCAACGACATTTTTGCTTCGGTCCACCGATCGCCCTCTGCCGAAACCGGTCATGCTCAGAATCATCATCCGCTCACAATAGCTACTGCCATGCTCGTATTTTGGAGGTTTGCTCGATTGTCTTTGTCGGGAATAGATCCACAATGATTTCATCAGGCCGAAACCACAATTTAATCTCTCTCTCCGCCTCCGGTTCGTTCCCAGAGGCGTGAATAACGTTTTCATAAATACCCGCGCTGGTAATTCTGCCGTAGGCTCCGCGGATACTGGTCGGTTCCGCTTCTTCGGGATTGGTCGCCCCACAGAGCTGACGAACTCTGGCGATCGCGTCCTCGCCGTAATAAACCATTGCCAGCACTTTGTGCTTATCATGGATTTCCCCGCAGATGTATTCGATCAGCTCGTTAAAGAAAGGCTTATCCTTCATATGGCGATAGTGTTCTATTGCCAGCTCCCTGCTTGGCTTGACGATCTTTGCCGCCACGATATCCAGCTTAGTTTCCGAAAGCCGGGTCAAAATATTCCCCGTGAGTGATTTTTTTAATCCGTCCGGTTTGATCAAGATCAAGGTCGCTTGGCTCATTTCTCTCTTATTTCCAGCAGGTTAGATAACCTATTATTGTATCAAAAACCTTTAAAAAAGCAACTTAAATTATTTTAGCGGATTTTTTTGGAATGATCGGAAAGTTTCGGCCAGGCTTTCTTTCATGCCGGTAAACTGGAATGCGGGGAAAGCCTTGCTTAATTTCTCCGTGTTAAACCTTTGATAAACCAGAGGGATGTTTCTGGGTTGGAAGCGCAGTCGAAATGGGATACTGGAAATCTGCCTAAGGGTTTCGGCTATTTCAAGAAAAGAATAGCTTTTTCCAGAAGCCAAATTATAGGTTCCCGTGAAGTCACCCGCGGCGAGTTTTGCGGCCAGAAGCGCGAAGTCCTTGATATAGAGGTGATCTCTTAAATCGGCGCCGTCTCCGTACAATGTGATTTGGTTTTCCGTCAAGATTAACCGTAGAAATCGAGTGATCCCATAGGCGGTGTGGTTATCGCCGGGCCCAAAGACAGCGACGGGCCGCAGGATAAGGAGATCTATCTTTTTGGACTCGGCCATTCCTCGCAGTAAAATTTCGCTCTCGATCTTGATCTTACCGTAATGATTTACCGGAGAAGCCTCTGTTTGTTCGTCAATGGAATCGCTGGAGACATTGCCGTAAACAGCGGAGGAGCTTAAATAAACGCATTTCTTAATAGCCGGCGATTCCCCGAGATAACCGGCGATATTTTTTATCATCAGCCGATTCTTCTCCGCGGCTTCCTCCCCATCTTTTCTATCCCGGGTGATGGCTGATAAGATAACGACCGTGGATTGAGGACCCAAAATTCCGCTGAGCGGATGAAGGCTGTTCGCGGCGGTCAAATCGATCTCCTTAGAGGAATAACCGTAGACATCGGTTTGGGGGATTCCCTTAAGGACAGGAAACAGGGCTTTCCCCAGGAAACCGCTTGCTCCCAGCAGGATGATTTTTTGACGGATGTCTGGCTTGTTCACGGATTTAATTAAACTCGATTAGGATTCTTCCGGCAACGCCTTTATCGAGGGCGGAAAAGGCTTCGTTGATTTGCG
>CAYJQR010000070.1:0-10798 GCA_964372345.1 uncultured Planctomycetia bacterium
GGGGGAGGGGATTATGCGAAGCAAGCTTCGAGGAATTTACCAGGTGCGATTAAAAATCCGCCTGACTGCCGATGGAAAAAGTAGTCCCTTGCGTCCCAAATCCTAACACTTCATCATAGTGGCTATTCGTTAAATTTTCAACCTTAGAATATAATTTCTTACCCGGTTTATATTCGTACGAAGCCACTAAATCCACTTTTTTATAACCTGGATTCGTCATGCGCGTAGGCCATCCGGGGGCGGAAACATCGTCTTGTCTTCTTCCGACAAACGTTGTGTTCAAATGGAGTCCCCAACGATTCCACCCTGTATATCCCAATGAAATTCCTCCGCTATGTTTAGGACGCCGCCTTAAAGGAGCTCCTGTCGTGAGATCCTTGGCAACGAGAAAATCATAGTGACCTGAAAGAGTCAAATCTTTCATCAATTGATACCCGGTTTCCCATTCAATTCCCTCCGTCTTGGCGACGCCGATATTGACCGGCTCTGTTCCGCCTCCCGGTTTGGCGCGATTTTCCAATAAATTTCTGTAACGGTTATGAAAATAGGTTAAGCCGATCGTCACTTTATCGCTGAGAAACCGCTGTTCAAGCCCGGCGTCATAGCCGAACAATTTTTCTGGAGCGAGATTCGGATTCCCAAAGCCGGGAAAATAGAGTTGATTGAGAGTCGGCGCTTTAAAAGCCGTTCCGATGGATCCTTTTATTTTAGTAGCCGTCTCAGGCCACAGGCGCGCGATCGCGAAACGGGGATTGGCCGCTTTTCCATAATCTTCATTATTATCAACCCGGACTCCTCCGGTCAGAAACCACCGCTCCGCTATGGAGACTTGATCCTGGAAATAAAACCCGTGGTTTTGCGCCGTTTGATCAAAACTCTTGTTGTTGGCTGTCGTCTGGCGCCATTCATATCCGGCGGTAACAAGATTGGCGTCCGTCAATTGATAATTGTGCTGCCATTCCATCGTGTAGACATCAGAGTCCAATTTAAACAGGGAATCTTTCTGGGTTGTTCCCGGGTCAGAAGCATTTAGATTGAAAACGACATCGTGAAAAAGCGATCCGGAGAGTTTTTGTTCCCATCGGTCCGACAACCGCGATCGAATGCTGGTCTGCGCGATATGCTGACGAACTCTGGAGTAACTATTCGGATCGGGCCTGTAAGCCCCTTTGTCAATGTTGACTAGCCCCGCGTTCAAGCGGTAGGTCGTGTCAATCCGAGTTTCCTCATTCAAATCAAGTCCAAAACGGCTGGCGACGGTGTTATTTTCAAAACCATCGTTCTGACTGATTCCATCAGTCCGAATCCGCGAGACAGACAAAGAATAGTCCCCTTTCTGAAAACGATCCGAGAGTGTCAAGGATCCAGACCGGGTATCGAAAGTACCATACTCCACCTGGGTTGAAAATCGAGGCTGTTTTGTCGCTTGTTTAGTAATAACATTGACCACGCCCGACATCGCCTGAGAACCATATAAAGTACTCTGTGGTCCCCGAATGATTTCAATTCTATCAATTTGATTCGTGGTAAGATTGGCAAAGTTATAATCACCGGAAGTAGGACTGTTTACTTTGACTCCATCAATCATCACGACCGCTTGACCATCACTCCCTCCACGGATGAAGAGATTCGTCTGCCTCCCCGGGCCTCCCAATTGACGAACAGCCACCCCCGGTGCCTGCCGAAGGGCGTCCCCGATGAATTGAATTCGGTGATTTTCCAAGTATTCACCCGTGATGACGCTGGATGCACTGGCTAATTGGCTTGCTGGGACAGGGGTCTTGGTGGCCGTGACGATGACCGGTTCCAATGTCCTTGTCGTCACTTTCGGCACCGGCTGTATTGGGACTCGTCTTCCCGGCAAAGGAACAGTCAACGGTTTCTCAGAAATGAGCGGTTCTGATTCTTTAGGCAACGTGGGAGACTGAATCGGCTTTTCAATTTTTTGCTGGATGATTTGCTCTAACGGCTCCGTTTGTTCCGTTGAAGAAGTCACCGGTATTGCGCTCTGTTGGGGAATGATCTCCGCAGGAATTGATTTTTCGGTTAGTGGAGATTCGACCGGCTGAATTTCCAGGGGAGATGCCGTAACTGGAATCGATTGTCCCAGAGGCGCCGTTACCGGCGGCAAAACAACCGGCGACGGCGATAAAAACGCCTGTTGCCGCGGTTTATTTTTCACTTCCTTCTTTACTGCCGGCAAATTCTCCTGCGCCCTGACAAGACTTGATAGAGTAAAGAAGAAAACAACACTCATAGTGACGAAATTGGTTCGCTGAGGATAAAACATGATTTGAACTCCCTTCTCTCGAAGAAGTTTTAATGTTGGGTTTGTGTGATGGGCAGGTCTTCTGGCTTAGGGGCTTTTTATCCTACTCGCTGCGCCTTCCCGTCCTCCTCGCCTCACCTAAAGGTGAGGCGGGCGAGACAGTGGCTTTGTTCGCAGTTTTCGTTCCCCTTCACAGCAGCGGGACTGCTTCCGATTCTCACGGAATTCCCTTGAACCCATATTTCAAAAACAATTTTACATTACACTATTTCAAAAACCCAAGTCAAGCGAAATTTATGACCATTGAGCAGATATGGTATAGTGGCATACTAATGAACCGAACCGTTGTGATTATTCCTACTTATCAGGAGAAGGAAAACATCTCTCCGCTGATCCAACAGATTTTTGAACTGGGCCTGGATCTCTGGATTCTCGTCGTGGACGACAATTCGCCGGATGGAACAGGCCAATTGGCAGACTCTCTCAAAAATCAATATCCAAAACTTCAAATCCTCCATCGCCCTCGCAAAGAAGGATTGGGGCCCGCGTATCGCGCGGGATTCTCTCTTGCCCTAGAACAAAATTTTGACCGGATCGTCACCATGGACGCTGATTTCTCGCATGATCCGCGTTATCTTCCCGCTCTTCTCGAAGGCCTTGACCACGCGGACCTCGCCGTGGGTTCCCGCTACTTGCGCGGCATTAGCGTCGTCAATTGGTCATTGAAACGTCTTATCCTCAGTTGTTTCGCCAACCGTTATGTCCAATGGGCTACAGGCCTCTCCATCAGAGACTGCACCAGCGGCTTTATGGCTTTCAGGAGTGAAGTCTTAAAAAAAATCCCCTGGCAGAAAACCTTCAGCCAAAGCTACTCATTTCTCATCGAACTAAAATATCTTGCCCGCCGATTTGGTTTTCGTTTAATTGAGAGACCAATCATTTTCGTTGAACGAAAAAAAGGGGTCACTAAAATCTCCCCCTTTACCCTCTTTGAAGCAATGGGCGCCCCCTGGCGGATGGTTTTGAAATCGAAATCAAGAAGCAGGTTGCGGTAATTTCCTCTTCCAAACAGCGTAGATCGCCGGGTAAACCAACAACTCGAGAATGAAGGAGGTCGCCAATCCGCCTATCATCGGAGCGGCGATTCTCTTCATCATGTCGGAACCGGCGCCGGTGGCAAACATGATCGGTAATAACCCCATGAAAGCAGCCATCACCGTCATCATCTTGGGACGGACCCGCTTGACCGCCCCATGGACGATGGCCTCCTCAAGGTCTTGCTCGGTGCGCAGCTTTCCTTTCCGGATCGCGTCCTGATAGGAGAGATCCAAGAAGAGGAGCATGAAAACTCCGGTCTCCGCGTCCAATCCCATCAAAGCGATCATCCCGACCCAAACGGCGATGGAAATGTTGTAGCCCAGAATCCACAAAAGCCAGACCGCCCCAATGAGAGAAAAAGGGACCGCCAGCAAAACAATTCCGGTCTTCACCAATGACCTCGTGTTCATGAACAACAAGAGACAAATGATAAAAAGAGTCAGGGGAAGGACCACTTTCAGCCGTTCTTTCACCCGGATCATGTTCTCGTACTGGCCGCTCCAGATCAAGCCGTACCCTTCGGGAAGCTGTAATTGTTTTAATACCGTCTGCTTCGCTTCATCAACGTAACCGCCGATATCCCGCCCCGCGACGTCCACGAACACATAACCGGCTGTCATACCGTTTTCATTCCGGATCATGGCCGGACCTAACCGCACGTTTATTTCCGCGATCTGTTCCAATGGAATCTGTTGTCCCGAAGGGGTCGGGACAAGGACTCGTCTTAGTTTGTCGACATCATCGCGCAATTCCCGCGGGTAGCGGACATTGACGGTGTACCGCTCTCTCCCTTCGATCGTGGTGGTGATCTCCTGCCCCCCGATCGCCGTCATGATCACCATCTGGGCTTCCTCAACGGAGAGACCGTAACGGGCAAGCTCCTCCCGTTTCAAATCAAAATCGAGGAAAAATCCTCCTGCCGCCCGCTCCGCGTAAACACTGCGGGTGCCGGAGACCCCTCTAAGGATCATCTCGATATGGGTCCCAATCTCCTCAATTTTCTTGAGGTCAGACCCCAAAACTTTAATCCCGATCGGCGTGCGCACGCCGGTGGAAAGCATGTCAATCCGGTTTTTAATCGGCATCGTCCAGGCGTTCGTGCTTCCGGGGATTTTGACCGCGCGGTCCATTTCATCAATCAACTCCTCATGGCTAGCGTGATCCGGCCAAAACGCGTGAAAAGGTTTCTGCAGGAATTCCGGCAGTCCGGAGTACCATCGGTGAATCTTCCGCCATTCTTTCTCAGGCTTAAGGAGGACCACGGTCTCCATCATGGAAAAAGGGGCCGGATCGGTGGAGCTCTCGATGCGCCCCGCCTTGCCGAAAACAGATTCCACTTCTGGGAAACTTTTCAAGATTTTATCCTGCGTTTGCAAAAGTTTCTGCGCCTCGGTGACTGAAATTCCGGGCAAGGTCGTTGGCATGTAAAGAATATCCCCTTCCCATAGAGGGGGCATAAACTCGGAGCCCAATTTAAAATAGACCGGAATCGTCGCTATCACCAGCGCGGCGGCTCCGATGATGGTTGACTTGCGATGGCGCAGAACAAAACGGCAGACCGGTTCGTAAATTCTAAAAAGGATTTTACTGACCGGATGTCTCTCTTCCGGATAGTAAGTCCCAACCGCCACCGTGGTCACGGCTTTTGAAAGCCACGGCCATTTGAATCGAAACGGCTCCATCCGGGTAAACATCATTCTCATCGCCGGATCGAGAGTGATTGCCAAGACAGCGGCGATCGCCATCGCCAGGTTCTTCGCCCAGGCAAGGGGCTTAAAAAGCCGCCCCTCCTGTTCGACTAACGTGAAGATCGGCATGAACGACACGGCGATCACCAGAAGAGAAAAGAAAACGGAAGGCCCCACTTCTTTCAAGGCCTGAAGCCGGACCGCGTGATAGTCCCCTTTTCGCCCCCCTTCCACCCACTGTTCCAGCCGCTTGTAGGCGTTTTCCACTTCCACGATCGCCCCATCCACTAAAACGCCGATGGAAATCGCGATCCCCGACAACGACATAATATTGGAAGTCAGCTTCATCCCGTAAAGAGGAATAAAGGAGAGGAGGACCGCGATTGGAATCGTCACAATCGGGATAATCGCCGACGGGATATGCCACAAGAAAAAGAGAATGACTAAACTGACAATGATCATCTCTTCGACGAGTTGATTTTTCAGCGTCTCAATCGCCCGCACGATGAGGTTGGAGCGGTCGTAGATCACGATCACCTTCACTCCCGCGGGCAGGGAAGATTCGATCTCTTTGAGTTTCGCTTTGACGCGGGTAATGACGTTGAGAGCGTTTTCACCATAGCGCATGATGACCGTTCCGGTCACGACGTCTCCATCTCCGTTGAGATCGGCAATGCCCCGGCGGATCTGAGGCCCCAGTGACACCGTCCCTAATTGCTTGATGAGTACCGGCGTCCCCTGCTCGTCGGTCGCGACAACGATCTGCTCGAAGTCTTCCACCGACTTGGCGTAGCCCCGTCCACGGATCATGTATTCGGCGCCGGAGAATTCCAATAACCGCCCCCCAACCTCCTGATTTCCTTTCCTAACCGCCTCCACCACCCTAGAGATCGGAACGTCGTAGGCCAGCAAGCGGTTGGGGTCAATCGTCAACTGATATTGCTTGACGAATCCTCCCAGCGAAGCCACTTCCGCGACTCCAGGAACGGCCTGCAAGTGATACCGCAGATACCAATCCTGGAAAGAACGAAGCTCCTGCAAATCATGTTGTCCGCTGGTATCCACTAAGGCATATTGAAACACCCAGCCGACGCCGGTGGCGTCCGGCCCCAGTTCTGTTTTGACTCCTTCGGGAAGGGTGGGAAGAATTTTGCTCAAGTATTCCAGGGTGCGGCTTCGCGCCCAGTAGATATCCGTACCGTCATGGAAGATAACGTAAACGTAGGAGAAGCCAAAATCGGAAAAACCGCGGATCGCCTTGACGCGCGGCGCTCCCAGCATCCCGCTGACGATCGGGTAAGTGACTTGATCTTCAATAATATCCGGGCTTCGGTCCCAGCGAGAATAAATAATAACCTGTGTGTCCGAAAGATCAGGAATGGCGTCCAGCGGGATATGACTGGCCGACCAAACCGCCGCGAGGATTGCCGCCCCGGTCAGGATCAGGATGAGAAATTTGTTATGGGCCGAGAACTCGATGATTTTCTCAACGAATCCCTCTTTTCTATCATTGGCCATGCTGATGGCCTCCCATGCCTCCCAGGGCCGCTTTGAGCTGGCTTTCCGAATCAATGAGGAAATTACCCGAGGTGACGACCCTGTCTCCCGGGCTCAAACCGTCCAATACCTCATAATACCCCTCGGCTTTTTGCCCCAACCGCACCTCTTTCGGTTCGAATTTTCCTTCCCCTCGATCCAGGAAAATAATTTTTCGAGTTCCTGTGTCTAAAACAGCGCTCTCAGGAATCGCCAGTTTTTCCCCCAGGTCTATCTCTATGTTCACATTCGCGAACATCCCCGGCTGAAGCCGATGTTCTGTATTCGGTAACTCTATCCGCACCTTGGCAGTCCGTGTTTTCATATCCAGATGAGGATCAATAAACGTAATTTTCCCTTTAAAAATCTCTCCCGCCAGATACGAAAACTCAACCTTTGCTCCTTGGCCTTTCTTGATGAGCGATAACTCATATTCATAGACTTCGGCAACGACCCAAATATTGGTCAGATCCACGAAATGGTAGAGGTCTCCTCCGACGTCAAACCATTCTCCGACAATCGCGTGTTTCTCAGCGGTCACACCAGTAATGGGGGCGTAAAAAGTGACTGCCCGTTTCGCTTCCCCCAGTTTTTCGATTTCTTGGATCTCTTTTTCACTCACATCCCACAGTAACAGGCGCTTTTTTGTCGCTTCTACCAACGCCTTGGCCGCCTGCTGGATCTCGGGGAGATTGCTTGTCTTCAGCCGTTTCTCGTTTTTGATCGCCAAAAAATACTCTTCCTGGGTCGAGACTAAATCAGGGCTGTAGATGGAATAAATCGGCTCCCCTTTCTTAACGTGCTGTCCGTCATAAGTGACGTAAAGCTGTTCGATTAAACCGGAAACTTTGGTATGGACGTGCACTTCTCTGGTTTGATCATGCTCGATGATCCCGACGGTCCGGACGATTTTTTGAAGTTCCATTGTTTCCGCGGGAGCGGTTTTGATTCCGATCAATTGTTGTTTCTCCGGACTAATTTTAACGGCCACCCGTCCCAGTCCCGCGCCTGCATCCTTTGAATGATCCGTGCCTGTTTGATGATCCTGGGGACTTTCGTCCTCCGTTTCCAGTAAAACCAGTTTCATCTGGCAGATCGGGCAGTTCCCCGGTTTGTCCGATTGATAGCTGGGATGCATGGGGCAATAGTAGACGGGCTTCTTTTCTTGAGCATAGACGAGAGGAGAATGGAAAATGGAGAATGGAAAATGGAGAATACTAAAAAACAAAACAATACTGCAGACCATGATAGAAAAGATTTGTTTTCTTTTAACTTTGTTTGCCATTGGCTTCGTCCCTGCCTTTCCCTTTCTCCATTCTCTATTTTCCATTTTCCGTCTCACCGCCTTTTCCATTTTCTTCGCCAGAGGCGAACCCGCCTCCGGTGGGCATTTTCCATTTTCCGTCTTTCGGCAACTCTCCCCCTGCCGCCCTCTCTAACTGCGCGATCCCTTGATGGAATTCCACCGCTGATTGTTCCTTCTCCAAAGAAATTTCCTTGAGGAAACGCTCGGCGTCGATCCAGCTCAAAAAATCAATTTTGTTGGTCTGGTATCCCGCGCGGGCCGACTCCATCACCTGCCGCGCCTGCGGGACTAAAGTCGTCTCGAATAATTCAGCGATTCTCTGTTTAGCCTCGACCTGAATCCATGCCTGCTGTAATTGAAATAACGCCTGGTTCCTCGACGATTGATACGAAACTTTACTGGCTTGCCATTCTCCCTTCTTTTCTTTTAAAACAGCTCGCTTATCTGTCCAAAACCAGAAAGGAAGATTCATTCCCAGAAAAGTATCCACCTCGCGAATCCCCCCTTCTCCTTTGAAATGTCTTGCTTCACTCCGGAGCTGAAAGTCGGGGAGAAACTCCTTCCGCGCCAATTGGACCTCCGTCTCCGCCTGTTCCGCCGCGAGCTGTGAACTTCTTAACTCAGGGCTTTTCTCTAACATTTGTCCAACCGCTATATCCCAACCCACAGAAGGCAAATGAAGCTCCAGCGCTTTCGGCGGTGAAACAGGTTCATCCATCTCTCTTGCCAGGAGCGTGTTCACTTTGGCTAGCGCGATTTTCTTCTGTTGATCCAACAAAATTGATTCATTGACTAACTTCGCCAACTCCACCTGCGCTTTGATGACGTCCTGCTGAGCCGATTGCCCGGTGGAATACTTTGCCTCGGCGATTTCCCCCATCTGCCTCAATAACTCCTGATTCTCCTGATTGATTTCGATCGCGCGTTCCAAAAAATAAAGATGATAATAGAGCTGTTTTAATTCCAAGATCAGGTCTAATTCTTTGCCGGCGTATTCTTTTTCCAGCAGGGCCGTTTCTTTTTCCGCTATCTTCCCGCGAAGCCCCCGCTTTCCGGGGCCGGGGAGCTCCTGCATCGCCATGTACTCCACGTCCATATACTTATTGAAAGAAAATTTGCCTTTTCGAATTCCCTCAATGTCGGCTCCGATCACAGGAGCAGAAAAAGCCTTCGCCTGACTGACGCGGTACCCTGAAGCTGAGATTCTCTCTCTCAACGCCGCCAGCTCCGGATTCTGCCGACGGAGGACCTGTACTAATTGCGCTAATTCCTCCCTGGAAGCAGTCTCTTGAGCAAAAACAAAGGACACCACGTTTGTAAAAAGCATTCCTACCATTGTCAACAGATGAAATATTTTCCTCGTTAAACATTTCATTTGTTTTATCCTTTTTCCTCAGGAGCCGCAAACCCGCATGATTTCATATCCATCTGGCCGCAAACATCCTGATAGAGCATCTCCATATATTTCTTGGCCTGTTCTGGAGTCAGCATTTCCTTAACTTTCAGAACATGCGCCGCCGCCGCCCTCTCCATCGCCAATTGAACGGAAGCAATCTCCGCTGTCTTCTCATCCAGTCCCTTCTGCGTTACTTCGGGACGTCGAAGCAGTTGAGCCAAACCATAACGGGATTGGCAAAGCTGCATGCAGAGGCGGTTTTTCTCCTTGATAAACTCCTGATCCAGCGCCAATATCGCGTTCTGCTGTTCCGGCGTCGCCGATAGTTTTTGATACATCCCAGCCTGAGCGCAGCAATAAGAAGATCCTCTCTGCGCCATCGTCCCCATCAAAGGACAATGTTGAACTTTTTGGATCCCATAAAAAGCTCCCGCGAATAACAGAATAAACACAACCGTCATCCAGAAAACTCGTTTCATGATTGTCCCCTCTCCGCCCGTTCAGATAAGACGCTTATCAGCGATCCATTCATTGCGCCGATGATCAGGGGCAGTTCACGCCTGCCCGCCGGCTGTGTGGCGGGAATTGCCCCTACGGACAATGGAGTCCCTATGATGATCCCCAGCCAGCCGCCGAGGAAAACCGCCGCGATCCAGACCGCCGCCATTTGAACCGCCCACGGCTGAATCCAGCGCAGGATAGAAACCGGTTCCGGCGTCGGAATCCATTGAGGCTTGCGCCGTAACTCCTCGATCTTCGTTAAAACTGTTTTCTCCAACTGGCCGATTTCGCCATAGACCAAGGCGGCCCGTTTGACGAAGTAACTCAGCCGCTTTTCTTCTTCCACCTTGGCCTGGCATATTTTACACTCAGCCAGATGGGCCATGATCTGGCCGTACTCTCTCGGTTCTACCCGATTATCGGCAAAAACTTGGATTTTTCGTCCATCGAGGCATTTCATGGTTTTCCCCTAATCCCTCTCTACTCCCACCCCATATTCATAAACCAAACGCCCGCCATAATAGGATCCAATTGAAACTAAGCTCACCACCCAGATGAGTGTGATTAAGAATAGAAATCGAAACCACCGATCAGAACGTCTCTTCAATAACCCCAATAGCGCCAGTGCCGCAACTCCCAGCCCAGCCGTTAAGAATCCAAACAGTCGATGGGTATTAAAAACTGGATGACTGATTAAATGCAAGCGTTCTGCTTCCAATAATCCGGTCACGGCCGCGGCCGCACTCCCAAGAACTGCCAGAATAAAATTAATCCAAGCAACGCTGTGTAACTTTTCTTTCTTGAGAACCACAGCAAAAAGTTCCAGCCCCATTGCGCTGACAAACAGCGCAATGGGGAAATGCACCACCACTGGATGCAGATGGAAATGCTCTATCATTCCTCTTGACCTTTCTGATCGGCTTCTACTTTTTTAATGAACTTATCTGGATCTTTCTTAAAATCTTTAACACACATATCGCAGCAGAAATTGTAGACTTTTCCTT
>CAYJQR010000071.1:0-10443 GCA_964372345.1 uncultured Planctomycetia bacterium
TCTCCTCTGCGTCCCCAAATGCCCCTACCGCCGATGAACTTGCGGAATCGCTGGGTTCTCTATCGGCTCCTTGACAACGAGCCGGTGTGAATATAAAATTACCTCGTAGAGGAAGATCAATAAATTATTCTTTTACCTACAATAGAGAAAGGGGATACAGAAATGAACAAACCATGGATTGTAGCGGATCCCGATCACCTATGTGGCAAACGGCGAGTGCGCGATACTCGGATTTCAGTAACTCAACTCCTTGAGATATTAGCTACTGGAATGACACTCTCAGAGATTGTTGATAGTTATCCGAGTCTTTCCGAGGAAGCGATCAAAGGAGTTTTAGAAGAACTCGCCCAAGAGCAGAGGAAAGATGCTGCATGAAGATCCTTCTTGATGAAAACATGCCACGGCAGTTGATGAGTGAACTGACTAGCCGTGGTCATAAAGTCGAATCTGTTCACACACTTCATATTATAGGAATTTCCAACGGGGAATTATATCGAACCATAAGTCAGAAATATGATTTGTGCTTAACCAAAGATGAAGGCTTTGCAAGACAGTATGGAAAAACATCACTCCAGAGCAATGTTAAGGTAATTCACGTAGCACTCAAGCAACAACCGCAGAGTGCTTATGTTTTTGAGTTCTTAACACATTTCAATCAAACCAATTGGGATGAGTATAAAAACGGAGATTCCTGGCCATAAGTGCCAATATGGATAAGTCAAGTATAGGGATTTCAAAGTTCCTCAAACCTCCCCTCCCTTAACCTGTCTGCGTGCCTGCCTGAGGCAGACAGGCCTGCCTGAGGCAGACAGGCTAGCCCTCTCCTGCGCCAGAGGCGCACAGACACAAGGGGAGAGGGGAATTGGAATGATAAAAGTTGTCGCTGTAGGCGGCCTATGTTATTTAGACCTATAAAGAGCGTGAATACGCTATAAAGGTATAACAAAACACATCATGTTATCGACGGGAATGTTTTATAGTAACGATTTTAAAAAGGAGACATGCCATGCCTGTCAAGGTTCGCTTCGCGCCAAGTCCCACCGGGTTTCTTCATATCGGCAGCGCCCGTACGGCTCTTTTTAACTGGCTCTTTGCCCGTCATCACAGAGGAGAATTCATTTTAAGGATTGAAGATACCGACCGCGTCCGTTCCGACGAAAAATTCCTGAAAGAGATTATGGGGAGTCTCGAGTGGCTGGGACTCAATTGGGATGGCGAGATCGAGTATCAAATGCGGCGATTGGAGATTTATCGCGAACACGCCGAGCGCCTGCTAAAGTCAGGCAAAGCCAAGAAAGTTGAAGGGACCAAAGTCATCAAGACCGATGAAGGAGAAATCGGGTCGGCGCTTGTTTTTCCCCTGCCGGCCAGAAAAGTTCCGTTTGATGATTTACTCCACGGACGGATTGAGGTGGACACAACTCAATTGGGATATGATACTGTCGTTTTGATGAAGGGGGACGGAACCCCCACCTATAATTTCGCCTGCGTCGTGGACGACGCCACGATGGGGATCACGCATGTGATCCGGGGAGACGACCACATTTCCAACACGCCCAAGCAGATTGTTCTTTACGAAGCGTTGGGATACCCAGCCCCTCAATTTGCGCATATCCCGTTGATCTTGGGCTCAGACGGAGGCCGGCTCTCCAAACGGCATGGAGCGGCTTCCATTGAAGAATACCATCAACGAGGATTCATGGGAGAAGCACTCGTCAATTATTTGGCTCTCCTGGCATGGTCCCCTGGAAATAACCAAGAGATTATTTCACTGAAAGAGATGATCGAGAGGTTTGATATCGTGGACGTGAATAAAACCGCGGCGACTTTTGACCTGCAGAAACTAACCTGGATCAATCACCAGTACATTAAACAGACTCCGGTTGAAAGGTTGGTGCAATTGATTACTGAAGGGGGATTCTTACCGGAAGCTGGAAACTGGAAGCTGGAAGCTGGGAAAGACGAATGGCTAAAGCAAGTCATTGAGTTATTACATGATCGGATGGATACTCTGGCGGATATTCGTACCGTCGGCGGGTTTTTCTTCGCTAAAGAAATTGAAGACGATCCGGTGGCCGTAGAACAGGTTTTAAAAGAGGCAAAAGCGCGCAGTTATTTCTCAGAATTGGCTGATCGTCTGGAGAATACGGCTTCCTTTGAGCACGACCCGATTGAACAAGTGATGCGCTCTTTCGCCAAGGAAAAGGGAATCAACACCAAAGAATTGTTTCACCCCGTTCGCGTAGCAGTAACGGGGCGAAGCGTCAGTCCTCCTTTATTCCAGACGATGGTATTGCTCAGTAAAGAATTGGTTGTCAAACGACTGAAACAGTGGGGGAAAGCTTAGGGTTCAGGGTACGGCGTTCAGGAAAATTTTTAACTGTACCCTGACCTCTGTCCCCTGTCCCCTGTTTTCTAATTTGCCCCGTCGTCTAATGGTAAGACTCCAGACTCTGGATCTGGGTATCTTGGTTCGAATCCAAGCGGGGCAGGAACTTGTGAAGGTGCTGCGAAGCTCCACAGTGGTTCGACTCGCTTCGCTCACTCACCACAAGCCAATGAGTTGGGCGAAGCGAGTTTTTAAAGAAGCAAGGCGAACCATCCTGAGCGAGCGCCATACAGGCTTAGCGTCACCTGGCGGTTTTCATTCGATTCTGCAGTAATTTCTTAACTAGCGGATCAAGGACACTGCTGATCGTTTCCCAGTCTTCATCGCTTAGGATCGCGAGGGCTTCTGAGGTATAGTTCAGTTTTTCGGCAAGGATTTTATGAGCGTTGTAAGCGGTTGTTGATTCACAGACACGAAGAGCGCCGAAGAGTTCCGCTTCGGAGACATTAAAAAATTGTGACAGTTTTTTTCTCCATTCCGGACGCGGATCGTTTCTCCCCGACTCCCAGAAAGCGATCGCTTGGCTGCTGACGCCAAGCTTGCCGGCAAGTTGTTTTTGCGTTAATCCCTTTTCTTTCCGGAGTTGTTTGATTCTCTCTTGGAGGGACATACCTAGGATTATGACAATGGACACGTGGCATTGTCAAATGGTATTTCATTGATAACTGATTGAAAGTATAGGTAGTTACAAATTGTAAAATTCTGCTTGACATTAGAAACTCTTCGTTATATTATTGTATAACAAATAATAGGATAAAGGTGTGGCTGTATTTTTTTGCCCTGAGAGTCAACGGATTGTAGATAAAGGGAGGAGCGAAATCAAAAATGAGAATTTTAGTAGTCGATGACGAAGAGATCATTCAGGATTTCCTAAAGGGTTTCTTAAGAGAAATGGGGCATGAAGTGGAGACGGTTTCCTGCGGGACGGAAGCTGTATCAAAGGTACTCTCCTTTCAGTTTGATATCGTATTTTTGGATATTGCCTTACCGGATATCTCAGGAGTGGAAGTTTTAAAAAGAATCCGCGCTCAGAATCAAAGCGTCAAGGTTGTCATGGTGACGGCGATGGATGAAAGACGGTTGAAGAAACAGGTAGAAGAACTTGGGGTCAGCGGCTATCTCGTTAAACCCTTCTTGCTCGAAGAAATGCTGAAACTCTTGCGGTAGTCCCGTCGTCCTTTATTTCATCGCCAAGTTGGAGTATACTCATGTAGCGAAGTCTCCGACGGAGGCGGACCCGCCTCTGGCAGAGAATGGGTTCATCCTGGCGACCAGTTCGGGCAGTACTTCGACAGATTCATGACTCCTTCGGCGAACGATCCTGAACTTGCCGAAGGACATCCTGAGCAACAAGAACAGAGCTGACTCGAATCCAGTTTCTTTCTAATCCGATGCCAGATGCTGAAATTACGAATGCTTTTAATTTTGCCTCTGCCGAGGTAGTTGCCCCGAAATCTTTTAGCTTAAAGTGGGGAGATAAATATTATTTATTAATCGAAACCACTAAAGAAGCAAAAGAGAAGCTTGAAAAACTTGAGCGTGAGAAAGGGATGAGTAAGTGGAAAGAAAAAGATTGACTAGCGTATACTTTTGTGGTATAAACAATACCATCATCCCAGTGAGATCTCGTATCTTGCTGGCCCCGGACTTCTCGTGAGTTCGGGTTTTTTATTATAGCCTATGACTAGAATAGCTTTTTTTGTAGACGGTTTTAATCTTTATCACTCCCTAGATTCTAATCCCTCCTACTATAAATACAAATGGCTCAATCTGGATAAACTCGCCCATTGTTTTGTGACTTCACATGATAAAATCGAGTGGGATCAGGTTAAGCTGGTTAAACATCAGATATATGTTAGAGCGTTGCAGTCTGTAGTTGTTGAGGTAGTCTTCGGAGCTTTTAGATATGCCGATAAAACCTGCAGAATTTGCCACAAACAATACAAAACTTTTGAAGAAAAACAGACTGATGTTAATATTGCTATCAAGCTCTTTCAGACAGCTGTTCAGGATCTTTGGGATACCGCAATAATTGTTTCCGGAGATAGCGATTTAATACCTGCCATACAAGCAGTAAAAAATACTTTTCCTGCGAAGCGAATTGGTTTGGCAATCCCAATAGGAAGACGTGCGGAAGAATTAAAGCAAGTAGTAGATTTTCATATGAAACTAAAAGAGAAGCATCTGTCTACAAGTCAATTTAAAGACACTATAACCATGGATGGCGGAATTAAACTAACTCGTCCCAATACGTGGAAGTAAGGTTCTATGCCCTTTGGACTTCTCTTTTTCGTTTCGATTGTCGCCGGCCTAATGGGAACCATGAGCGGGATGGGGGGAGGAGTCTTGTTAATTCCGGTCCTCACCGCTTTCGGCGTTGATATTAAACGGGCAATAGCGATTAGTACACTGTCGGTGATCGTTGTTTCCAACAGCGCCGCCCCCGCATACGTTCGTCGTCATATTCCTAACCTTAGGGTCACTGCTTTCTTGGAAGTATTTGCTGCCCTGGGTTCGTTATTGGGGGCCTATCTCACGTTAATTTCGGGAAGAAGGTTTTTATTTTTTCTTTGCGGCGGGATTCTTTTGGCCTCTTGGATAAAACTCTGGAGGCGGCGGGACGACAAATACGAGCCGTCGATGTCCCAAGACCCGCTCTCGCGCTGGTTAGCTCTGGGGGGGAGTTACTACGACGAGGCGGAAAAAAGAACCAAGTCCTATCGGGCGCAAGGAGCTTTCTTGTCCGCGCCGCTGATGTTTGGAGCCGGTGTTATCTCTGGATTGCTGGGGATTGGCGGAAGCGCGATGACGGTTTTAATTCTGGATATGGTAATGAAATTACCCGTAAAGGTTTCTTTAACAACAAGCAATTTAATCATTGGGGTGATGGCTTTATCCGGGGCCTGTGTTTACTTGGAGGCAGGCTTAATAGATCCCAAACTGGTGGTTCCGATGATTCTGGGGGTCACTATCGGGGCTTACGTCGGGTCCAAGCTATTGATACGGCTTAGCAATCCAGTGATGCGAGTATTGTTTTTACTAGTGTTCGTGCTGTTGGGGTTTGAGATGATCTTGTATGGAATGCGGGTGAGCCGGTGAAAAAAAACAGCCGCCTCCAGTGGATTGCGAACTTCGACATGGAGAGTCTCGTCAGTAACATTCTCAGGAGCGGTATTTTGTTAAGCGTCGGTCTCATCGTGGCGGTGTTGGCGGCGCACGCCTGTAAGAAAGGAGCGGTTGATTTCGGAGAACACATTCAAGCAAGAAGCATCACGCATCTTCTTAAAAATGATCTTTATCGAATGAAGGTATCGTGGTTCCATTCTCCCACGTTCATTCATCTCAGTATCGCCGTATTGATGTTGACTCCTTATGCGCGGGTGGTGGCTTCCATGGTGTATTTTGCCGGCGTGGAGCGTCACTGGAAACACGCTCTTCTGACGGGTATTGTGCTGATCATTCTAACCATCGTTTTGCTGACGGATTTAGTTTAAACCCATGAAAATTCTTCATATCACTTCACACCTCAACGTCGGAGGGATCACTCGATACGTCCTTTCTCTGTGCCAGGGGCTTGTCCAGCGGGGGCATGATGTGACTCTGGCTTCGGATGGCGGATCCTTGCAATATCAGGCTGAAGAAATGGGAATGACCTATCGGGTTCTTCCTTTGCATACGAGCGCCGAGTTCAGCCCGCAGATTTTCTGGGCGAGCCGGCGGCTGGCTAAGCAGTTACAACAAGAGCCGGTAGATGTGATTCACGCGCATACCCGGGTCGCGCAAGTCATGGCGGATCGAGTCTCCCGCCAGTTGCGAATTCCTTATGTGACGACCTGGCATGGAATTTATAAACGCAGGATCGGAAGAATCCTTTGGCCTTGTGCGGGGAAAAAAACTATCGCCATCAGCGGTCTTGTCGAGGAACATCTCATAAAGGATTTCCATCTGCCGAAAGAACAAGTCCGCCGCGTTTATAATGGAATTAATGTGAATCACTACGCTGTGGAGCCAGACTTATCCATTCTGGACGGGTGTCGCAAACAATGGGGGATCTCAAAAGGGGAGCCGGTCGTTGGAGGGATTGGACGCTTGGCGGCAGGACGCGTCAAAGGGTTTGATTCTCTTTTAGTCGCCGTCTATTTATTGAAGAAAAAAATCCCCAAGATTCGCGTTCTGATTGTTGGAGATGGCCCGCGGCGGCCTTTTTTGGAAGACGTGGTCAGACGGCTGAAGATTCAGGATCAGGTCTGTTTCGTGGGGTCCTCAAGTGACGTTCGCATTCCCCTGTCGATAATGGATATCTTTGTTTTTACCTCCCGGTGGCCGGAGGCGTTTGGTTTGACAGTGGTTGAAGCGATGGCCGCGGGCAAACCGGTCGTCGCGACTCGGGTAGGGGCTGTCCCGGAGATTATCCGGCACGGCGTGGATGGATGGATTATTCCTTCCGATGACCCCGCCGCAATCGCGGACAGTGTGACTCAGTTGTTGAACGACAAAGAATTAGCGGGAAAACTGGGGCGTCAAGGCAGGGAGAGGGTCCATCAGATGTTCAGCTTGGAGCGGATGGTCAAGCAGATAGAAGAAGTGTATCGCGAAGCGGCGCAATCCTAGAGATATTGGAGGGGAGCGCGTCTTTGTTTTTTGAGGGAGTGTAGTTTTTTAGCTTCCAGCATTTTCTCTTTTGCCCTGCGGGACCGGCGGCGTTTCTGGCGGCGGATTTTTTCTCTTCTCTGTTCCTCCGAGCTCT
This sequence comes from uncultured Planctomycetia bacterium, assembly GCA_964372345.1. Taxonomy (GTDB): domain Bacteria; phylum Omnitrophota; class Gorgyraeia; order JACOVV01; family JACOVV01; genus JACOVV01. The sequence continues at coordinate 7,137 of CAYJQR010000071.1, forward strand.
GTTTTCCCATGATCATCCGTTCAATTCGATCGGCCAGCAGGCGTCTTGCCAGAAATCGGTTGATTGCTTGGGATCGTTCTTTTTGGACCTTGACTTCAATGCCGGTGGGAAGATGTTTTAAGTAGACGCAGGTGGCGGTTTTGTTGACGTTCTGCCCCCCATGCCCGCCGGAGCGGATGAATTTCTCAACCAAATCCGTTTCTCGAATACCCAATAGTTCCATCTTTTGCCGCAGGGCGGTTTCTTTGGCTGGATTGATGCCGAAAATGGACATAACAAAGAAATTCTATCATACTAACACAACCAAAGTGATAAGATAAATCTCCATGTTCTCCAAACGGACAGAGTGGCCGCTTCAACCCAATCGGTTCACAGTTTTGTTAGAAGAAATGCGAAAGAGCGGGATGCCTATTTTGGATTTGACCGAATCCAACCCAACACGCTGCGGTTTTCGGTACTTGTCGCAGGAAATCCTCACCCCCTTAACGAATCCACGGAACCTCCAATACGATCCGTCACCGAAAGGAATGATACAAGCACGCGAAGCGGTTGCCGGTTATTACGCGGGCAAAGGAATTTCTGTTTCCCCCGAACAGATTTTTCTTACCGCCAGCACCAGCGAATCGTACACGTTTCTGTTTCGCTTACTCTGTGACCCGCAAGATCATTTTTTGGCCTCCCGCCCCAGCTATCCATTATTCGATTATTTGGCGGCTCTGAACGATGTTGCGCTCAATCCCTACCTCCTCAAATATCGTGGAAAATGGGAAATGGAAGAGGAGAGTTTTATCAAGGCCATCAGTCCAAAGGCGAGAGGCGTTATCATCGTCAATCCAAACAATCCCACCGGAACATTCCTCAAACAGAGAGATCTCAATTTCTTGAACAGGATCGGGCGGGAGAAAAAGTTATCATTGATCTCAGATGAAGTTTTCCTCGATTACGCTTTCGCTGATTCTAGGGGCTGGGTAAAGAGCTGTGCCGATAATCAAGATATTCTCACTTTCGCGCTAAGCGGTATCTCGAAAATTCTTGGATTGCCTCAAATGAAGCTCGCTTGGATCGTAGTGAGCGGTCCCAAAGATCTTCGCCAAGGGGCGATCCAGCGTTTGGAAGTGATCGCGGACACCTATCTTTCTGTGAATACGCCCGTTCAAAATGCGCTCGCTTCCTGGCTTCAAGAGATTCCTTCTATTCAAAAAGAAATTTTAGAGCGGGTTTCACGCAACCGCCGATTTTTACTGGAACAATGCGAAAAGACAGACAGGGCAAAGTGCCTTCATTCGGAAGGGGGATGGCACGCCGTACTGCGCGTCGAGGGAATTGACGAAGAGAAATTTATTTTACGTTTGCTCGAGAAAGAGCGAGTGATGGTTCATCCCGGTTATTTCTTTGATTTTGACCCAGAGGAATCGCATCTGGTTCTGAGTCTTCTTCCCTCTCCGGATATTTTTAAACAAGGAGTGGGGCGTCTTTTCACGTCTTTCTGGGCCGGGAGCGAGAAAATGTCCCGATCTCAGGAATTATAACACCTGACAAAAGAGACTCCGCAAGTAGAGCGTTTCGGGAACCTGCAGGATGTAAGGGTGATCGGCGCTTTGATGTGATTGATCGAAGACGCGGATTCTTTTGCCGAGATCACCGGCGGTGATGCGGAGGACTTCTTCAAAGATATCCAAAAGATGGTAAGCGCAAAGACTCACCAGTAATTTCCCCTCCGGTTTTAAACAGAGTAAGGCGCTCTTAACTAATTTCTGCAGTCCGTATCTCCCTTGCGGAATCTCATCGCGTCGTTTGGCCAGCGAATGAGGGTCTAACAGAACCCAGTCGAATTTTTCCTGCTGGGAGGCCTTGGCTTGAAGAAGGTAAAACGCGTCCCCGTTGAGGAAGTCCATATGAGAGGAGACGTCATTGAGGAGAGCGTTTTCTTTGGCTAAAGCGATCGCGGTTTCATCGAGTTCGATTCCGACCACACGGGCTCCAAGCTTGGCGGCGCCGACGCCGAAACTTCCGGTGTACTGAAAAACATCCAGGACGTTTTCGTTGGGTTTAACAAGGTTGAAAAACTTCTCCCGGGTGTCATATTGGTCGAGATAATATCCTGTCTTATGTCCGTGATAGGGATTAACCCAGAGAGAAAGATTGTGTTCTTTGATTTTGATCTTTTCAGGGACTTCTCCCAACAACAGCTCTGTTCGCGGAACCAACCCTTCTTCTTTGCGCTGCTCCATGTCACTTCGTTCTAGAATCCCTTTTGGTTTTAACTGTTTTTTGAGGAATTGCGCCGCTAAATTTCGGAAAGGTTCCATGCCGGCGGCGCGTATTTGCAGGATAAGGTATTGATCATACTGATCTACAATCAATCCTGGAAGTTGGTCAGCTTCCGCGTGAACCAGACGAATCGAATTTCGCGTGGGAGAGAAAAAATCCTGCCGGCGCCGAATGGCTTTCTCCAACCGTTCTTCGATCAGTAGGGGCGGGGTTACCCCGCCCCTACTCGGTGAAGATCCTAGATCGAACATCCGGATACGGATATGGGCGGTAGGATGATAGAATCCTAGCCCTATCTTTTCGCCATCCCCAGCGATGACTTCGATCAAATCACCCGCTTCGGGAGATGCTTCGACACGGGCGATTTCATCCGAATAGAGGAATGGATAAAAGTTGCGGAGTTTTTTGACGGCTTTAGCGTGGAGCTGAACTTTTCCATGGGGCTTCATGGGGGTATTCTAATGGAGGAGGTTCTTTTTGACAATCCCTGTTTTTGGTTATAAGATGTTCTCGGTCTTTAAGCGCGGGTGCTGAAACTGGCAGACAGGCCAGCTTGAGGGGCTGGTGTCCGCAAGGACGTGGAGGTTCAAGTCCTCTCCCGCGCACCAAATACCCGTCGCTCCCGCCGGAGGCGGGCAGGCGTCGTTCGCGTGAACCGCAAAAAAAGACAAAAGAGGTGCCGCTATCGGGAGAGAACGAGAACGCCGAAAATATATTCGTTTCTCAGGACAGTGGATCATTCATTACTCTCCTATGGGGAAGGATCAGTTTGACGAGACTTATACGACAGACCTTTCCCTGGGAGGAATCGCGTTCAACACCTCAGAGCAGCTTCCGGTTTCAACGCCCCTCAAACTAAAAATTCGCGTCTCGGAATATTTGGACCCCATCGAAGCGGTAGCGGTTGTCGCGCGGAGCCAGCGAAAAGAAAAAGGGGGCGGATTCGCCACGGCGGTGAAATTAGTCTCTACTTCCGATGAGAATTGGGAACGTTTAGTGGATTGGGCGCTGGCTCACCGGGTTATCAAATAAAGCC
>CAYJQR010000072.1:0-5116 GCA_964372345.1 uncultured Planctomycetia bacterium
GGGGGAGGGGATTATGCGAAGCAAGCTTCGAGGAATTTACCAGGTGCGATTAAAGGGGAGTATCTATTCTTTCTGTCTTTTGAAGCTACACCGAGAAGAAATAGACAACTGCAAATAGTTAAGAAGAAATAAACAAGAAATACGTGGTAAACTGGGCCAGGAACAGAAAAGAATTTAATAGAATCTTTAGGTTCAACCGTAGGAACGAACAGAGGGGTCCAGACAAGGAGCAGAAACAAAACAGAAATAACGTAAGCGCCTTGAATGATTATCTTCGGTCCTCTTTCTTTTTCGATATTTAGAAAAACTAAAGTAAAGTGCAAGAACGACGTCGGAATAAAAACAACGCCCATAAGACATAATCTATCCCACGTTAGAGCTATTTGGAGATGCTCACTTTGAATCATAGGAACCGAGAGAAAACACCACCATGAGATTGTCAAAGAATACACCGCAAAAATCTTATTAAGTAATCTCTTTTTGTTTTTAAGCCAAACGTAAATGGCTAGTATAAGAAGAACTGTACCGGTGACCAAATAGGATGCCGTAAAATTAACGAGCAAGAAATTATCCATTTCTTGTTCCCCCCATTAAACCGTAATTTGGCACATTCACTAATGCGGACTCACGGATAACTTCAGGCCCCATGAATTCAATAGTTGCAAAACGCTTTGAAACTCCGGATTCCCTCTCTTAGAGAGCATACGATAAAGACTCACTCGATTTAGTTTTGCTTGCCGGGAAACAGTCGTCATTCCATGTGCCTCAGCTACATTGCGAAGGGCTAACAAAAAGATATCTAAATCGTCTTCTTCCAGCGCCGCATTGATATACTCTGCAACCTCCCGTGGTTCTTTCAGCGATTGGATCAGACTCTCTTGGTAGCTTTTACTGGGTTTCATGGTTCACGCCTCCTATAATCAGCCCAATATTGTTGAGCATTCTTGATGGCCTTCTGCTGTGTTCTCTTATCTCCTCCACAGAGTAGGAGGACAACTCTCTTACCCTCTTGTGCCAAATAGAGACGATAGCCAGGGCCATAATCAATTTTCAATTCATAAACTCCTCTCCCAACAAAACGACAGTCTCCAACGTTTCCTAACCGCAGACGGTCGATTCTCACCCTAACTTTGGCTACTACTGTCCGATCTTTGAGAGAACTTAACCATTCCTCATACGGTGCCCTGCCATCCCGTGTCTGGTAGATTAAAACTTCTCTCTTAAGGACAAGCACCAGTACCTTCTTTTTAGTCCCTACTTTAGCAGTGTAGCTTATGGGCTACTGTTTGTCAAGACCTATTTTAATAAAAATCGGCAGTCCTACACCGTAAAGAAGTCTCACCAAGTGATCATCGTCCAGAAGCAAGATCCGTTTCTTCGAAGTCATACCAAACCTTCATCATCAATCACCAGGATTTTTTTCATTTGATAACCCTCTGAGATTTATAAAGTTATGATACCGCAGGAAGCGGAAATTCTCAAGGAGAAATTACGGGGTATTGTAACCGAAAGCCATCTGCAGTAAAATAAAAAAATGATCCCACCACCTGCTTTTGTGCCGTCACAAAATGGTGACGGCACAGATTCACTTTCAGTGAATCGCCCCCACTGCTTTGAACAAGGAGTGGGCATCAGGCAAGGTAGTGGGATGAAAAAAGCGGCGCTGGTGACTGTTTTTCTAGTGGTGCTGATTGACTTAATCGGGTTTGGAATCGTTCTTCCCCTTCTCCCTTTTTACGCCTCTCAATTTCACGCTTCGGCGGTGGCGGTCGGCCTTCTTTACAGCGTTTACTCACTGGCGCAGTTGATTTTCTCGCCGATCTGGGGAAGTTTCTCAGACCGAATCGGAAGAAGGCCGATCATGCTCATGAGCACTCTTGGCGCGTCGGCGGCTTATTTGGTCTTCGCTTTTTCTCACTCGTTAGGAATTCTATTTTTGTCCCGACTGCTGGCCGGTATCATGGGAGGCAATATCTCAACCGCTCAGGCCTATGTCGCGGACGTCACGACCCCGCAAGAGCGGGCCAAGGGAATGGGGCTCATCGGCGCGGCGTTTGGGATCGGGTTCGTGCTGGGGCCCGCGCTGTCCACTTTCTTAATTCATCCCGCGTTCCACCGCTTCTTCACGGAGATAGGACTCGTTCATCTGACGGCATGGTTGAGCCAAAATAAATACACCCTCCCCGGTTTGTTCGCGGCTTTTCTCTCTTTCTCCAGTTTCCTCCTAGTGCTGTTGAAACTTCCGGAGACGGTCCAAAAAGCATCAGAAAATGATTCTACTCGAATCACCAAAACGAGTATCTTTAGCAAAGTTTTCTGGCGCTCCATCGCTCACCCTTTTTTATTGTTCAGCGTTTTTCTCCTCTCATTCGGACAGGCGAACATGTACAGTTCCTTTCCCCTATTTTGCAAAGACTTTCTAAAACTCTCCGCGGAGCAGGTCGGTTTTCAATACATCTATATGGGCCTGATCGCCGTCTTCATCCAGGGAGGGCTCATTCGAATCCTCGTCAAGAAATGGGCCGAGGAAAAATTGTTTCTGACCGGCAACATCCTCATGGTGATCGGAATTACCCTCATTCCTCTCGCGACTTCGGTCCACTCATTAACCCTCTTCCTTGCCGTTATGGCGATCGGCACCAGTCTCAACGGCCCTACCTTAAACAGCATCATCTCCCAGAAAGCGGCCCCTTCCAAAGTCGGGGCAATGATGGGAACTTCTCAAGGAATGGCGAGTCTTGGCAGAGTGATCGGCCCGACCTGGGGCGGGGCTCTGTACGCTGTTTCATTCCGGCTCCCATTTCTGGCAACGGCTTTTCTTCTTTCGTTAACGGTGCTCGCCGGTTTTAGACTGCGGAAAAATTGACAAACCGCCTGTAAGGTTTATAATAATCGTCAGTGTGATGACAGAAAACGAAACTAAACCCAATCCGCGGAGAAAATTATTCTTCGGACTTTTCATTTTTCCTCTTCTCATCGCGGTAGGGATGGCTCTATTGCTGTGCACGGTGGTTTTTTTAACCAATGAAGAAGAGACCCCTGAATCGCTCATTACCGCCATTAAGACCGGCTCTCCAAGCAAACGCTGGCAGAAGGCCTTTGAACTCTCCAATGAACTCAACCAGAATCCCGCGACCCTTCGAAATGAGGGGGTCATGAAAGAGGTTATTCACATCCTGCGCGACACGACACACTACGATCCCAAGACGCGGGCCTACATGTCGCTGGCCTTGAGTTATTTTCACGATCCTCAAGCCGCTCAAACACTCCGCCAATCTCTCGTTAATGATCAGAACGAGGAAGTTCAACTCTACGTCCTTTGGGCGCTGGGGGTCGTTCAAAGCAAGGAAGCGACCCCCGACATCCTTCCCTTTTTGAAAAACGAGAACCCCCAGCTTCGGAAAATGGCGGCGTACGTGCTGGGTGTTTTGGGAGATTTAAAAATGAGCCGCTCTTTAACTCCCCTCCTGGAAGACCCTGCTGAGGACGTCCGATGGAATGCCGCGCTCAGTTTAGCGCGGCTGGGCGATGATTCCGGATGGCGGATTTTGGCGAAAATGGTGGACCGCTCGACCCTGGCGGCCAATCATATGAGCGATGAAGAAATAGAGAAAGTGATGATCAACGCGGCCAAGGGACTGGCGTTGACAAAACAGGAAGAAATTCTCCCGATTTTGGAAACTCTCTCCAAAGAAGACAAAAGTCTCAAGGTAAGGCAAGCGGCGATGGAGGCGCTTCAATATATCCACACCGAGTGAAACGCCCCAGGCGCCGCCGGCTAGCCAGCCGATCCCGCGCCGTCAGTTTCTCTCCTGGATGGTCCTGGCCTGGAGCGCTTTCGCGGCGGCGACGGGGGGGGCGCTTTCATTGGTTCTGCGATATTTATTTCCCAATGTCCTCTTTGAACCCAAAACCTCTTTTAAAGCCGGATTCCCCGAAGATTACGAGATCGGCGTCGTTGACGAGCGCTGGAAGGAAAAGTATGGCGTCTGGATGGTGAGGATGCCCGAAGGAATTTATGCCCTCTCCACGATCTGCACTCATCTAGGGTGCACTCCCAACTGGCTTCCGACGGAGGAAAAGTTTAAATGCCCCTGCCACGGGAGCGGATTTACCAAAGTCGGGATCAACTTTGAGGGACCTGCTCCCCGGCCGCTGGAACGTTACCGGATCAGCTTGGCGGAAGACGGACAAATTTTGATTGATAAGAGCAAAAAATTCCAACAGGAAAAAGGAGAATGGAATAATCCGGAGTCGTTTTTGACGGTTTGATGTAGGGGCGGGCCTTGTGCCCGCCCTGATACAGGGCAACCACAAGGGGTTGCCCCTACACAGAGGATGACAGATCAATGTTTAACTTCAAAAAAATCAAGGAAACCCAACTCTATAAATCCATGTTCCGTCATGGCTACAGCGATTCGGAGCGGGACCGCGCCCTGACGGTATTGACCAACGTTTTCTTTCACCTCCACCCGATCAAAGTGCGAAAATCGGGCGCGCGGTTTGGGTTCACCTGGTGCGCCGGCGGGCTTTCCTTCTTTGTTTTCCTGACGCTGGTGGTCAGCGGAATTCTTTTGATGTTCTACTATCGCCCGACGGTCGAATACGCCTATAACGACATCCTCGCCCTTCGTGAGCACGTGCCGTTTGGAATCATGCGCGAACTTCACCGATGGGGGGCCCACGCGATGATCATCACCGTCTGGCTCCACATGTTTCGTGTCTTCATGACCGGTTCGTATAAACCGCCGCGCGAATTCAACTGGGTGATCGGCGTGATTCTCCTTGTACTGACGATGCTCTTAAGTTTTACCGGATATCTTCTCCCGTGGGACCAGTTGGCGATGTGGGCGATTACCGTTGGCTCTAACATGGCCCGCGCGACTCCTTTTCTGGGGCATGAGGGACCGGGAGCGGCACTCCTCTCTATCGGTGATATTCAGTTAGTTCACTCAGGGAGTGACGTTCGTTTCGCGCTATTAGGAGGCCGGTTCGTTGGGGCTGGCGCGTTGCTGCGGTTTTATATCCTCCACTGCGTCTTTATTCCGACGATCGCCGTCGTGTTGATGGCGGTTCATTTTTGGAGGATACGTAAGGATGGGGGTATCAGCGGGCC
>CAYJQR010000072.1:5216-10275 GCA_964372345.1 uncultured Planctomycetia bacterium
ATCTCTTCCCCCGTCACGATCTTCACGGCGGCGACGATTATTTTCGGCCTCTTCATTACTTTTCCCCGGCAATGCACTTCTAAAAAAGTGGCTCTGCCGGCGATAATTCTAGTGCTCCTTTTTTTCGCGATCGGTCTTACTGATGAACATTTTCGTACCATCATCAGCACCCCTGACAACGTTCCGATCGTCGGGCTGATTTTCGTCTTCGGCTACTTCACTTGGTACGCGATGAAGAAAGCGGTCGAGAATGACCGAAGGATAGAAAAGGGAGAGCCGACGATCGAGCAGTTGGAAACTAATGAAAAGGTTTATGTTTTTCCTTATCTCATTTATATCGAGTTCGTCGTCGCCCTCGTTTACGCGGCAGGGTTGGTTTTATGGTCGCTTTTGTTGAAAGCCCCGCTGGAAGAACCGGCGAACCCGACCGTCTCCCCCAACCCCAGCAAGGCCCCCTGGTATTTCCTGGGATTGCAGGAAATGCTGGTTTATTTTGATCCCTGGATCGCCGGCGTGCTCCTGCCGACGCTCATTATTCTGGGCCTTTGCGCCATCCCTTACATTGACCGCGACACGAGCACGTCCGGTTTCTATTGTTTTAAAAAACGCCGTTTTGGGATCACCTGTTTCCTCTCGGGGTTCTGGATTCTCTGGATTCTCCTCATTCTTTACGGCACTTTCTTAAGAGGCCCCAACTGGAATTTCTTCGGGCCGTTTGAAGAGTGGGACATTCACAAAGTAGTCCCGCTGGTAAACGTCAATCTCTCGGAATTGGTTTTTATCAAATGGCTTGGAATGGGACTTCCCAAGCAATGGTACATTCGCGAAGCGCCGGGCATTTTACTGATCGCGTTTTATCTACTGGCGCCGCCGGTGATCCTGGCGAAAACCTTCATGAAAGAGCGATACACAAAACATGGGCTCATCCGGTACAGTATTTTGGTGATGCTGATGCTGTTAATGATCTCACTCCCCATCAAAATGTATCTGCGGTGGGCGTTGAACCTCAAATACATCGTGGCGATTCCGGAATATTTCTTTAACATCTGACCATGCCTAATCAAGAACCAACACTGTATAGCTTAAAGAAAACCACAATGTGGTTTGCCATCGTGAGTCTGGTCCTTTTAGTCTGCCTTATCTGGATGGTCGGCCAGGATTATTCCCGCGAATGGAAAGAATGGCAGAAAAAATTTATTGAACTGCGGATCGAAAAAACCAAAGAAGAACTGCGTCAAGCCGATCAGAAGATCGACAAGCCAAAACTAGATAATCTCACTCAACTGCTGCGCGAAGCCGAGAACACCCTCAAAGAGCGCCGAGCCGATTATCTACTTCTGGAAAAAGAGGATGATCGCGCCGGCGTTGAAGCGGTCAAAGCCAAAACAGAGTATCAAAATCTGAAGCAATTTGAAGACTCTTTCAAATTTTTCTTCGAAAAATATCAGGGGAGGAACACGCGCAAAACCGAAGAATACGATAAAAAACTACGGCGTCTCCAGCCCAAAATCACGGCGGCAAAGCTGGCGCTGGAGCAAAAAGAGACACAAAAACAGCAAAAAGAAGCCAAGCTTGCTGAATTCACGGCGCAGGAGAAAAAGCTGGACAAAGATATCCGATCTTTGGAGCAGGAAAAAATCCGTATCGAAAAGAAGTTGAAAGCGATCGAGCCGACTCTGGCGAAAGAAATCCTCAACGCCCCGATGCTTGATTTTGCCGCCCCTTCTCTTCGGATCCAGCAAGTCGTTTTGGAAGATCTTTATGATGACTACCATTTTACCAAAGTAAACAAAGTGGACCGCTGCACCACCTGCCATTTGGGGATTGATCAAAAAGGATTTGAAAACACTCCCCAGCCGTTTAAAACACACCCTAATCTTGATTTATTCTTAGGATCCGCTTCTCCTCACCCGTTAGAAAAAATGGGCTGCACCGTCTGTCATGGCGGCAACGGCCATTCGGCCAGTTTCATCAACGCTGCCCATACTCCGCGCGGCGAAGAACAAAAGAAAGAGTGGCAAAAGAAATATCACTGGCACGCCCTCGAAAAATGGGAAGCTAACATGCTTCCTCTCAATCATATTCAGGCTTCCTGCAACAAATGCCATCAAAATGTCGTGCAGGTACCGCGAGCGGACAAGCTGAATGAAGGACGCCGCCTCGCGGAAGTGAACGGCTGTTTCACCTGCCACAAGATCAAAGGATTTGAGGACCGATGGAAGCCGGGACCGGGGCTTGAACATATCCAAAGCAAAGTCAACCGCGAATGGATCGTCCGCTGGCTGCAGGATCCGAAGAATTTCCGCGCCACCACCAAGATGCCGCGCTTCTTCCACCTCTCCAATATCTCATCCAGCGAAGACCGGGAAAAGAGCAACGCCGCTATTGAGGGAGTCGCCGCTTATTTACTAACGGTTTCGGAATCGGTCTCTTTGACTAAACCACCCCTGGACGGCAATCCTCAAGAGGGTGAGAAGCGGGTCAAGGAAGTTGGATGTCTGGGATGCCACTCTCTTGCCGGCATGCCGGCGAATGATTTTGGTCCCGAGCTTTCCGGTCTGGGAAGCAAAGTGACTCCCGAATGGCTCTACACCTGGCTCAAAGATCCCAAACATTATTCCAAAGAAGCCCGAATGCCGAATCTTCGACTGAGCGATCAGGAAGCAGCCGATATCACCAGTTACCTCATCTCTTTAAAGAATCCCGAATTCGAAAACAAGCCCCTGCCGGAAGTGAAACCACAGGCGCTCGACGAGATGGCGCTCGGGTATCTCCAGAAGAACATGACCCGCGCCGAGGCGGAAAAAGAACTGAACCAGATGAGCCGTCAAAGTAAACAAGTCTTCCTAGGAAAGAAAATCATCGGCCGCCAGGGATGTTTCGCCTGCCATACCATTAAAGGATTCGAGAACGCCAAACCGATCGGAACTGAATTGACGACCGAGGGGAGTAAAGATTTGCATCAGTTTGACTTCGGCCATGTCGAACTGGAACATTCCCGTCACGCGTGGATTTATCAAAAATTAAAAGAGCCTCGAATCTTTGACAAAGGAAAACTGATCCGCGAGTATGATGATAAATTGAGAATGCCCGATTTCGGATTCACGGATGAACAGGCCGAGGCGCTGACGACGTTTGTCTTGAGCTTAACCAAAGACCCCATTCCTCTTGAAATGCAGCGCCGGCTCAATCTAAAAGAACAGCAGGTTGAAAAAGGACGGTTTATCGTCTCCAAATACAATTGCAATGGCTGCCACACCATTAACGGCAAACCGGGCAAACTCTGGGAAACGGCCAACGATAAAGGGAGCGCCCCGCCGGTCCTCGACGGCGAAGGGGCTAAAGTTCAGGAGAAATGGCTCCATGATTTCTTAAGAGAGCCGTCTGTTATTCGGCCGTGGCTCAATTACCGGATGCCGACGTTCGGTTTAAGCGAACAAGAAATTACTCAGATTGTGCAATATTTCACGTATCTCTCAGGTCAGGAAGTTTCTTATCAAGGATTGCAGCTACCGAAGACGACGCCGGAAAAATTAGCGGCGGGAGAAACGATCTTCACCAAATTCCAGTGTGCCAAGTGCCACCAGGTGGATCCCAGCAGCATGAAAATGGGGGCTTCTTTCTTAGCGCCAGACCTAAAATTCACCAAGGATCGCCTCAAGCCAGAATGGGTCACTCAGTGGCTCGAAGATCCTCAAGTCCTCCAGGCCGGCACCATGATGCCCGGCTTCTTCCCCGATGGTCAGACTCCGATGCCCGATCTCCTCGGCGGCGACGCCAAACAACAGATCGAAGCGATCCGCGATTACCTCTACCGCTACGAACCGCAACAGGAACAGAAATAAGAACGGATCCCTTTAAAAACTTGACAAGTAAGAATATGTAGGATATTCTTATTAGTAGGAATATATTACTTACTCAATTCAACCAGAAACGGAGTTCTTATGAAAAAAGCTGTCTTGAGGACTATCGGGATTAAAAACCAGTTGACCATCCCCCCTTGGATGGTGCGGGAGATCGGCGGACGATCGGGTGATTACCTGGAACTTCTGCCTAGAAAACAGGAGCACGCGATCTTGCTTCGGCTCGTCCGCCCCACCCCAGTGGCTGAAGAAGGATACTCTCAAAAAGACCTCGAGGCGCTGCGGCAATTGGTAAATGCCCAGAAGGCAAAGGGAGAATATACCCGGTATGATACCTTAGATGGGGCCATACGGCATTTAAAAAGGAAGAAGTAGTTGCCTATCCGAGTAGATTTTCTCCGTTCGTTTGACCACGGTCAAAGTATTCTCCCTCAAGAAAAACACGAAAAAGTTAAAGAGACCGTCACTAAAATCATCCAACTCGCCAACCGCGACTTCCAGGCCTCCCATGGGCTCCGTGTCAAGAAGCTGACTTCTTCTATCTTCGAGGCGCGCGTGGATATCCATCTGCGTTTATTATTTGAATTAAAGCAGGGCCGCCTTGTTTTTATCCTGATAGGAAATCATGAAGACATCAAAAGACATCTGAGAAACTTGTAATTGGCTTTTAGCGCCTCCCATCGGCGGCGACGCCAAACAACAGATCGAAGCGATCCGCGGTTACCTCTACCGCTACGAGCCGCAACAGGAACAGAAATAAGAATAGATCGCAAGGACTTGGCAAATGAGGACTATCCCCTATTTGTCATTTTGCGGCTGGTTGATAGATACAGGAGGGATCTTCCGCAAGGATATCTCGCGCTTGCGCCCACGCCCGGGCGCGGCATCCCCCGCAAATCGTCCGATAGGAACAGACTCCGCATTTTCCTTCTAAGAGCGACGGGTCTCGGAGTTGTTTTAAAACAAGGGATTCCTGCCAGATTCTGTCGAACGGCGTTTCTTTGACATTACCTACTTTCGTTGGAAGATAACCGCAAGGGAAAACATCCCCTAAAGACGAGATAAACCCGATGCCGGTGCCGGCGAGGCACCCTTTGGTCCATCGGGACATGGTGGATTGCGTCCCACTACCCCCACCCTTACCCTTGTATGTACAATAGCGCATGGATCATAGTAAAGTAAACTCCATGGAGCAG
>CAYJQR010000073.1:0-9802 GCA_964372345.1 uncultured Planctomycetia bacterium
TGAAGATTACGAGGAAGAGGATACCGATGACGATTACACTTATCACAACTATCATCTTAAGTTTTGGCAGAAAGTATCCGGCCGGCTGACACTGGGGTTTGTACCTTATGTTTTGTTTTATAAAAAATAATATGCCGCCGTTAGAATTATTACGCATGACGATTTGCGCCGCGATCGTGATCGGGTTCGTCGGGGTCAACGCCCTCTTTTTAGTCTGGCTGGAACGCAAAGTCAGCGCCCGGATCCAGCTCCGCCACGGCCCTCTTTATGTCGGCTGGCAGGGGACATTTCAAACTTTGGCTGATGCCGTGAAGCTGTTAGGCAAAGAGCTTATTTTGCCTAGAGAAGCGGACAAGTTCCTTTTCATTGCCGCTCCGTTGATTGTTTTCACCCCCGCGCTGGCTCTTTTTCTGGTCCTTCCAATAGGACCGGGATGGATCATCAAAGACCTGAATATCGGGGTGCTTCTGGTTTTCGCTCTGGCCAACATTTCCTTTCTCGGAATTTTCATCGCCGGCTGGTCTTCCAATAACAAATACGGCGTTCTCGGTTCGATGCGGGCAGTCGCGCAAAACATCTCCTATGAAATTCCTCTTCTTCTTTCGGTCATGGGAGTGATTTTACTCGCCGGAACTTTCAAAATGACGGGATTAATCTCCTTTCAGCAACAACAGGGATGGTTTATCTGGAAACAGCCGCTGGCGTTTCTGATCTTTTTCTGCGCTTCTTTAGCGGAAGCCAACCGCGCTCCTTTTGACATTCCGGAAGCGGAATCGGAATTAGTCGCTGGTTTTCATACTGAGTACTCCGGCATGAGATTTGCCATGTTCTTCCTGGGAGAATACACGGCCATTTTTGTCTCCTCCGCTATTGCCGCGACTCTTTTTTGGGGAGGGTGGCTTGGGCCGGCGTTCCTGCCCCCGGCCGCGTGGTTTTTCGTTAAGACGTATGCTGTCATTTTAGCGGTTATATGGGTTCGATGGACTTTCCCTCGACTGCGCTCTGACCAATTGATGGCGTTCTGCTGGAAGATTTTGACTCCGGCGGCGCTGGTGAATTTGCTGGTAACGACGGCGTTGGTAACGTGGAACGGATGATTAATTTTCTCAAAGCTGCATGGAGTCTCATCGCCGGCATCGGTGTCACGATCCGCTACGCCTTTAAACCGCGGGTGACGTTGGAGTATCCCAAGAAACGGCTCACTCCTCCCCGTTTTAAAGGGCCGATCAGCTTTGTCCGGGACGAAAAAACAGGCGACCATCTCTGTATCTCCTGTAACGCCTGCATCAAGATCTGTCCGTCGGCTTGCATGAGTCTAAAGGCGGAACGAGATGCCAATAACAAACGAATCCTGACCGATTTTAAAGTGAATCATAATCTCTGCAGTCTCTGCAGTCTTTGCATCCAGGTCTGCCCGACCGAGGCGCTCCAACATTCCATGAACTACGATGAAGCGGCCTATTCTCAGAAGGATTTTATCCATGATCTTTTGGAACCGTTTCCAAAACCGGTCGTGACAAAAGTAAAGACGGAAACACCGGCAGAACCAAAACCAGGGGGGGTCGTTTTATGATCTCTGAAATCGTTTTCGCTTTATGGGTGGTCGTAACGCTGGCCGGGGCCTTTTGCGCCGTGACCTTGAAGCGGATTTTCTATAGCATCCTTTCTTTGATCGTCGCCCTCTTTGGGCTGGCGTGCCTTTTCATTTACTTGAACAGCGAATTCATCGCCGTGATGCAGGTGATTGTTTACATTGGGGCGATCGGCATCGCCATGATCTTCGCGATTATGTTGTCGGCGCCGGCGACTCAAAAACTGCAGGAAAGAAACCCCAAGAAGATATTTAAAGCGGCAGCTGTCGGTCTTCTTTTCTTCGTAGGATTGGCGCGGGTTTTCGGTAAAACGGTCTGGCCGGCTCCGGCGGTTAAAATAGACGATTTCTCGGCAAAACATCTGGGGGAATTATTACTGGCACAATACCCGCTGGCATTCGAGGCAATCTCATTGGTTTTACTTGTAGCGATTTTAGGAGCCATTTTAATTTCGAGGGACACAGGAATATGAGTCAATCACTCAACAGTTATTTAATGGTCTCGGCGGCGTTATTCAGCATGGGGATTTACGGTCTCTTGGCGCGGCGCAATTTGATCGGCATGCTGATCGCCGTCGAACTGATTCTCAACGCCGCCAGTTTGAACTTTCTGGCATTTAACAAATTCTTGTCGCCGGATAAAGGATGGGGGCAGGTTTTTTCGATTTTCATCATCGGCCTGGCGGCCGCTGAGGTGGCGATTGGGCTAAGCATCATTCTCTATCTTTCTCGCGGATCAAAGACGATTAATATAGAGGAAGCAAACAAATTAAAAGGATGAATAACGCTGTCATCCTGGTCATAAAGGTCACAGAATGACAGAAAATAGATAAAGTGAACAACCTAATTTTACTCTTCATTATCAGCTTAACGCCATTGCTGGCTTTTGCCAAAATCTGGCTCTTGCCTAAATCACAGCGGCACTTTGCCCCTCTAATTGGGGTGGTGGGGACTTTCATTTCCTGGGTCGCCAGCATCCTGTTGGCTGTGGGTAGGGGCAGAGTTACCCCGTCCCTACTGTACGAAATTTCATGGCTGCCATTGGAACAAGTCCGCCTCTCGATCGGGTTTTTCGTGGACCACTTAAATCTGGTAACGCTGGTGATTGTTACCACGATCAGTTTCTTCGTTCAGGTTTTCTCGGTCGCTTACATGTATGAGGATGAAAGCCGCCCGCGCTATTTTTCCTTCTTGAGTTTCTTTGTTTTCGCGATGATTAATCTGGTCGTGGCGAGCAATCTCTTACAGACTTATCTCTTCTGGGAACTGGTCGGGCTCGCCTCTTATCTTCTGATCGGTTTCTGGTTTGAAAAAGAAGCGCCGGCGAAAGCGGCCCGCAAAGCGTTTGTGACAACCCGATTCGGTGATTTGGGGTTTTATTTAGGAATTCTTTTACTGCTGATCTTCTTTGGCTCAACCAGTTTTGCTGATCTCAATGGCCTCGGTAGGGGCGGGGTCACCCCGCCCCTACATTCGGGAATGATCACGACAATCGCCCTGCTCATTTTCTGCGGGATCGCCGGGAAAAGCGCCCAGGCGCCGCTTCACGCCTGGCTGCCGGACGCGATGGAAGGCCCCACGCCGGTCAGCGCGTTGATCCACTCGGCAACGATGGTAGCGGCCGGCGTCTTCCTCTTGGCGCGGCTTTATCCTTTCTTTAATCTTTCTCCCGCCGCGATGCAAGTGATCTTAATCATTGCCGCCGTTACTTCGCTCACGACGGCGACCGTCGCTACTGTCCAAAACGACATTAAACGGATTCTTGCTTACTCCACCATCAGCCAGCTTGGGCTGATGGTGATGGGCTTGGCGGCGGGGAGTTACGCCGGCGGCCTCTTTCATCTGGCGACGCACGCCGCTTTTAAATCGTTGTTGTTTCTCACCGCCGGAGCACTCATTCACCATTACCATACCAACGACATCTGGGAGATGGCCCGCGCCGGAGCGCGGCGTCAATTGATTCCGATGTTTGCCCTGGTCGTGGGAGGATTATCACTGGCCGGCGTTGTCCCGTTCGCCGGCTTCTGGAGCAAGGACTTAATTTTAGAACAACTGCTCCATCTTCATCCGTTCTGGTACTTTATCGGACTCGCTGTTTCTTTCTTCACTTCCTATTATACGTTTCGATTGCTCGCTGTTTTCTTTTTCTCCCGCCAACAGCTGCCGCGTGAAAACACCCCGCGCCAACACGAAATCCCGATCGTCCAGATGTGCCTGGCGCTTCCGTTAATTGTCCTTGCGGTGGGATCTTTTCTTGCAGGGCTCTCTGGAACCGAATACGGAGGGTTTTTCCTCCTGACGGCGATCGATCCCCACGCTCTCCACCAACCGATGGATCCTCAAGGGATGCTTTTGTCTACCCTCGTTGCAGTCGCGGGATTGGTCTGGGCGTTCAAAAACTATCGCGCGCCAGAGAAAAGAGAGCCGGCGAAAATAACGACGGATCCTGTCCGGAACGTTCTAGAGAAAAAATATTTCATTGATCACTTGTATGAAAATGTTGTTGGCAAAATCACCATGGGAATCGCCAATCTCTGCCATAAATTTGACCGAACCGTGATCAACGGAGTGATGGTGAACGGAACCGCGCGAAGAACTTACGACGCCGGTCTATTTATTTCACGGTTTCAATCGGGATTTTTTCAAGATTATTTGTTTTGGGGACTGATACTGAGTTTAGGAGCTGTCTTTTGGATATTGAAATGACAAGTATGTCATTCTGAGCGAAGTGCGCCGAAGGCGCGCGGAGTCGAAGAATCTAAAATATAGATCCCTCGACTCGTCCGCCTTAGGCGGACTCGCTCGGGATGACAAGAAGGGATGTATATGAATTTCCCAATTCTAACTTATATTCTCCTGGCTCCAGTGATCGGATTACTCGCTATTTTGCTAACGCCGCGAACCAAAGAACAACTTATTCGTCAGATTGCTCTCGCATCGGCAACTGCCACGCTCATTTTTTCTATTTTACTCTTCACCCGTTTCATCCCCAACCAAACGGGGCTCCAATTCATGGAACATACGCCGTGGCTCTCTACCCTTGGGATCCACTACGCTAACGGCATTGACGGCCTGAGCATTATGATGATTTTGTTGACGGCGATCGTCATTTTTACCGGCGTCATTTGCTCCTGGACGGTCACCTACCGGGTGAAAGATTTCTTCGCGTTGATGCTCTTCTTAGTCACGGGAGTTTTCGGCGTTTTCATGACGACCAATCTCTTTTTCTTCTTTCTTTTCTATGAAGTCGCCGTCCTCCCGATGTACCTCTTGATTCTCGTTTGGGGAAGCACCCATAAAGAATACGCCGCCGCCAAATTAACGTTGTATCTCCTTTTGGGAAGCGCTTTTATTTTGACGGCGTTCTTAGCCATCTATGCCCTGCCGCAGGCGCACACCTTTGATCTTTTGGCGATTAAACAGCAGGTCCAGTTCTCTCCGGAATTCCAGAAACTATTCTATCCTTTCCTTTTCTTTGGATTTGGCGTCTTGGCCGGCTGTTTCCCGTTCCATGTCTGGTCTCCGGACGGCCACGTCGCCGCCCCGACCGCCGCCAGCATGCTCCACGCCGGCGTTCTGATGAAACTAGGCGCCTACGGTATTTTACGGATCGGCCTTTTCCTCTTTCCCCAAGGGGCGCACTTCTGGGCTCCGTACACGGCTGCCCTAGCGCTAATGAATATCGTCTATGGCGCGCTGGTCGCTTCCCAGCAGAAAGACCTTAAATACGTCATCGGTTATTCCAGCGTTTCACACATGGGGATTGTGCTCCTGGGGATTTCCACTCTCTCGATCAACGGAATCAACGGAGCGATCTTTCAGATGTTTTCCCACGGCATTATGACTGCCCTTTTCTTCGCCTGCGTCGGTTATATCTACGACCAATACCACACACGCCAATTTGACGAATTGGGAGGACTGGCTAAAACAATGCCGAAACTGGCCACGTTCTTTATTCTCGGCGGCCTCTGCGGCTTGGGACTTCCGGGGATGAGCGGGTTCGTCGCGGAATTTCTGGTAACGCTCGGCGCGGTACAAACTTATCCGGTGGTCGGAATTATTTCGATTATCGGACTCGTGATTACCGCTTATTACGTGTTGAGCGCCGTACAGGCTATTTTCTACGGCCCACACAACAGTCATCACGCCCCCGCGCCCGATGTCAGCCCCTGGCAATTTTTCCCAAGGGCAATCTTGATCGCCGTTTTGATTCTCTTCGGCGTCTGGCCGCAATTGTTCCTTCACTGGGTTGATTTTTCGACACGGCTATTGGTGGGATCTCTATGAGCGAGCTATTTCTTTTCTTACCGGAAACTTTTGTTCTGCTTGCCTGCTTCGTTTTCTTCCTATTGACTTTCGCCCCCTGCGCGAAAATCTCGGGGAAGCTTTTCCCAATATCGTTCTCTCTGGCCCTTCTGATTCTGGCCGGTTCCATCGCCGGCCTCTCGGCCAATGGCCTGCTCTTCGGCGGTTGTTATCAAATAGATTCTCTCTCTCAAATATTCAAAGTCGCGATCGCCCTTGGGTTTCTTTTTGTCATCGCTTTCTCCGATAAAACTATCGCCATTAACCCCTGCGTCCGTCCGGAGTATTACTTCTTTCTCTCAACGGCAACACTGGGGCTAATGATGTTGACCAGCGCGGTCGAACTACTAACGCTCTATGTGGCGCTGGAACTATCGTCCTATTCTTTCTATATCCTGGTTCCTCTAAGACGGCAGAAACTACTGAGCGCCGAGGGAGGGATCAAATATCTCCTTTTCGGCGCCGCCTCTAGCGGCTTGATGCTGTACGGAATGAGCCTCTTGTTCGGCTTCACTCAAAACAGTTATTTCGCGCAGATCGCTTCCGCTCTTCCCTCTTTGATTCCCGGCCAAACGATCCCGCCGGCGCTGGCGCTTGGATTTTTTCTGATGCTCACTGCTTTCTTCTTTAAGCTCTCCGCTTTCCCCTTCCATTTCTGGGCACCGGACGTTTATGAAGCGGGGGCAACGCAAGTAACCGCTTTTATCGCGACCGCATCCAAAGCGGCCGCCATCGCGGTCTTCCTGCGGTTTTTTCAATTCTTTGGGAACTCCTTGTCGCAATTCACACCGCTCCTGATCTGGATTTCTTTCATTTCCATGACGCTGGGGAACCTCGTCGCGCTGACTCAAAACGACATGAAACGAATGCTCGCTTATTCCAGCATCGCTCAGGCAGGATACATGCTGGTGGGGTTGCTGGCGCAGACCCCCGCCGGATATAGCGCGGTTCTTTTCTATGCCTTCATCTATATTATGATGAACGCCGCGGCATTTTTAGTGACGGAGCAAGTCGGCCGGGATGCCAACCAAGACAACCCACAAATCACAACGTTTGCCGGCTTGGCCGAACGGTCGCCACTCTTGGCTTTGACGTTACTTCTTTCTCTATTGTCCCTGGCAGGAATTCCGCCGTTAGTGGGCTTCACCGGCAAATGGGTCATCTTTACAGCCGCGATGGAGAAAGGATATTTGTGGCTGGTGCTGGCGGGGGTGATTAACAGCGTGATCTCGCTTTACTACTATTTGATGGTCGTCAAGCAGTGCTACTGGGCGAAACCATCCATCTCTGAGTCATTATCTTTATCTGTTCACATACGTCTGTTAAGTTACGTTTTTATTCTTGCCATTGTGATCTTGGGAATCTTCCCGACGTTTTTGATCACGCAAGCGCAAACAGCAATCGCCGCAGTGATGCCGTAGATTCAAAACGGTCTTAACCACCCGCGCCAGATTAACAAAAGAATCACAAAACTAAAGGCGATCATCCATATCCAGAGCTTCTTTGCCGTGTGAACTTGTAAAGGACGCCCTTCTCTGATCAGCCGGTGCCCCGACCAAAGAATCATCAGAATTCCGATAAGGTTGGTCAACCAGTAGCATCCTAAAAAAATAATCGTGAAAGAAATTGGAAGAATCCGAGTCAATAAATTCGCCATCACATATGCCAGGGGAATGTTGAGGAACGCGTCATTCCACGGAGTGAGCGGGGAGAGGAGCCAACCGAAGATGAAAGTAAACCATTTGAACCAATGCATAAAAAAATTTTACCGCAATGTAATTCTCTGCGCCCTCTGCGGTGAATGATTAAATTGCTTTCGTAATTTTCTTACCGGGGAAAACGACGCGAAGACCGATGGGGGTGACTAACGTAGTAATCAGCACAACCAACACCATCTCCGCGAATATTTTTTCATCAATGACTCCGCGGGACAGTCCGTAGCTGGCAATAATTAACCCTACTTCCCCGCGGCTGACCATTCCGACCCCGACCCGCAGAGATTCCAAGGATGAAAATCCGGTCGCTAGAGAACCCAACCCGCAGCCGATGATTTTGGTGACAATAGCGAGGACGATTAAAATAACGGCGAAAGGAACTGAATCCCCCAAAGATTGCACGTGGGTCCGCAATCCGACGTCCGCCAAAAAGATTGGCACAAAAAAGGAATAGGCAAAAACCTGGGATCTCTCGACAAGTTCATGCTGGAATTTAGTCTGGCCGAATAGGACTCCCGCGATGTAGGCGCCGGTAATCGCGGCTACCTTGCCGAAAACCTCCGCCGACCAGGAATAGATTAAACAAATGACTAACGCGGCGCCGAGAACAATCTGAGTCGAAGGAATATTAGCAATCAGCTTTAGGAACGGCTCAAAGGTGGCTCGGCCAATAAAGATGGAGATCATAAAATACAGTGCCATCATGCCGAGCACCCCAAGAACCGTCCCTATCGCGCTCCCCCCCTCCCCCCCAACCGGATTCAAAACAAACGCTACAACAATCGAGAGGACCAGAACACCCATCACATCATCAATGACCGCCGCCCCTAAAGTCGTCGTTCCTTCTTTCGATTGCAACTGCCCCAATTCCAAGAGCGTTTGCGCGGTAATGCTGACGCTCGTCGCTGTCAACAGCGTCCCGATGAAGATACTGACCGGCCAACTGTAACCGTTCCAACGACCCAGCCAAGCGCCGGTGATTAAAGGAAGGACAACGCCCCCCACCGCAGCCCAAAACGCGGAATTCCCCACCTTGCGCATTTTGACCATGTCGGTTTCAAGGCCGGCGATGAACATCAGGAAAAGAACCCCCAGTTCGGCCAGCACGCGCAGAATTTGCTCGACGGTTTCGACCGGCAGCGCCCCCTCTCCTCCCAGAATCGGCCATCCAAAGAGATTAAAACAGGAGGAACTCAAGAGAACGCCGGCGAGAATTTCACCCAGCACGGAAGGGAACCCAAAACGAACCGTCAGCGCTCCCATTGACTTCGCGCCAAAAAGAATAATCGCGATGATTAAAAATAATTGCGGCATTTATTTTGATTGTAACTGGAAAGGAATAAAGCGGTCAAGGGAATTCAAAAATTTTCTGCCGTCATGCAAGAAAATGGCAAGTCAGTACGTCTTATAGGGTAGAGGACAATTCAATGAGGAGGTGATACAATGAGCTTAACTACTGAAAAGAAACCGTTTTTTAACTCCGGCCGAAGGGAGTTGCTGGCGAAAACACTGATGACGTTGATTCAGATCGCTTTTGGTACTGGATTAGCGGGTGGGTTCTTCTTAGCAAACATATCCATCATGCTGAAAACCATTGGCGCTGTTATCGGTTTGGGCCTCTTTGGATTAGGTATTTGGGCATGTCCCGATCGTTCACAGAAAGGAGAGTGATTTCTATGGAAATGGGACTTATAATGGGTTTTGGGATTATATTGATAACCGCCGTCTGGTTCGGGATTGACCAGTACCGGGTAAAGAAGAGCCGGAAGGGGAAGTGATGTGAGAGCGAAAGGATTCCTTCCCTCGCTCCTAGGTCCCCGAAAGACATTCGAAAGTTGGTACGGCCCAGCCAGAGGCTGGTCCGCCTCCGGCGGAGGCTGCGGAACTCGCTTTGGGGGAGAAGGTAAAAAAATGAGAAGCGTCCCTAAAACTATATCGATTCCTCGATCAATCTGTAAGACCCATCTTTAACTTGCGTCTCTGCAAAATATATCAATTCGTCGCTTATTAAAATATACTTTTATTATTTCGGATAATTTCGATTTCCGGACGACTAAATTCAAAGAGCGTAAGTGACGATTGTCTGTTCCTTCCATTGGATACATTATTATCTCTTCTGGCACTGATTCTGTTATTGGTCGATCACTATGTTTATACATATCTGCAATGCCACTTAAGATGCGAAGGGGAA
>CAYJQR010000074.1:0-6632 GCA_964372345.1 uncultured Planctomycetia bacterium
ACCCACTGGATCTGGGTGATATCCCCTGGTTTTAGTTTACCAGTCTCTCTTTGATTGATCTGCCAGAACTCAACCTTCGCGACATTCTCCAAATCCTCTTTCTTGCCATCTTTATTCTTATCCTCATAATTTTCGTCAAAGTACCCCACCGCCTGCCAGATCTTGCCGTACTCTTTGGTGGGGAGGTTTAACCCCTGTTGAGCCAGTTTGTCAAGATCGCCCCCACTCAAAATTTGACTGCGGTACAACTTCTGCCAGTCTCCATCACTGAGCCGGCGCTCGGTGATCCAATAGCCATTCTTCCAGGTGGTTCGGATTTTGGGGTCACTAGAAACCACACCCCCTTTCAGGATCGCATCTAACAGTTCCTCTGGGGTATCCACCTGTGGGAAATCGGGTACCATGTCTATAGGAAGATTCAAACGAATCGCAGTCGTCCGGTCAAACCCGAATAAAAAAGGAGAGGGGTTGAAGTGATAGTGAGCCTTATTCTTTCCCTTAAAGAGAAACTGCCCTGCATTGATCTGATCGAGGATCGAACGATATCTTGGATCTTCCAATAAAGCGAGGGAGCCTAGCACCAACTTTCCGGCTTTCTCATACTCCTGCCAGCCCGGCAGTTTCTGGAAGAAGACCACTTTTCCGCCAAACAAAGAGATGTACGATCCCTCCCCGATTCGTTCTGTAACCGACGAGACCAAGACTCGGTTTCGTTCGTACAGCTTGAAGGCGAATTCAAGCGGATCGGCTGGAAGACCGGGGTAACGCTTCTGTAAGTCGTGGCTTAGGCTTAACGTCTTCAGGAAGTCCACATCCCCATAAGGTCCCTCATCGTCAATGCCATGGAGAGGAGCGATCAAACGATCAAAAGCACGCACCCCCTTTGCCTCAAGATCCCATCGTTCAAAGAGCTGATCAAAGTCCATAAATGGCGCCTCTCCCCCTTTTACAAATCGAACCAAGGTACTCTCCCCCGGTTCGGTCAGGGAGGCCAGGATGATTGGACGATTGAGCTTTCGGCCGCCGGCATACTGTTCGGAACGAACCTTCAAAAACTCCTTGGCAAAGATATCCTGCCAATACATGTTGGAGAATTTGATATTATCATTCGGAGTTTTAAATTCCTCGTAATAGCTTCGAAGGCGGGCAGTAAATGCTGCCTTTTCAGTGTCATTGACAAAATTGAAAATTTTTGGAACAACAGATTTCCCTAGAGGATACGGATATCGGATACGGAGATTTTCTTGAGCCTTCATATTGCTCTTCAACGCTTGAATCCCCGCCCCCACGAATGAGAGATAGGCTTCTAGATCTGCCAGGGCATCATTAATAGCGCCTTGGACCTGTGAGGAGGACAGGTCGCGATAGGGGTTACTGTCTGGATCACTGGGTCTGCCAATCCATGTCTGGAAAGGAACTCCATAAATATCCTCCCCCCACTTGTTCCAGGGCCTCCAGATAAGCCCCATTAATAAATCCAAAATCCTCTGATGGTCCGACTCCAACGGTTCAAAACGACCGACCCCAGGACCAAACACCTCCCCTCTCTCGACATACTTTGACCAGAGGCTCTCCCGCGATGGGCCCAGAGGAGCGATTAGTAGACTGCGCATACGAAGATCCACGATTTTCTGCCGAGAAGTTAATGGGTGCTGATCTTCCAGATTCTTGATCCTTTGGTCTTCTTCGAGATTGACTTCCTCTAGATCTTTTGGAATTCCCAAAGAAACCCCTCCCAATCCAAATCCTCCAAAAGGCAGATTGAAGCCAAAACTTCCCTCTCTGGCGCGCTTTATTTGATCACCTTCTCTTCTTAACACAACGCTCTGCCCCGCCAACCAGACGCTCTCCACAGGACCCAACGCAATCTGTTCTAGCCCAATCTTTCCTCTATATTCATTCTCCTTAATTCCAGTTAGACGCTTCACCCCAAAATCTCCAGTAAACACCCCCCTGTCCAGATTCAGACGCCCCGTCATCGAACCATGCAAATAATCATGCCCTTCCTCTGAATGATAACGAGACAGCGAGAAACCCATCGAACCTGAAGAACCCTGCCATTTGGGTTGGGTCCCTATGCGGTTCTGATCCATCCAAACCCGTATCGAATCAGGGACCCACCATGTCTGTGATAAGTGATTCAAAGATAAATTCAAGTTCATCCCCCAGAACTCCGTCACCTTTGACGACTCTTCCAGGTACTGGCTCTCTTGTTGGCGGTAATCAACTAACAGAGAACCCATATCCCAAGGAAGATTCAGATCAACGGCTCCTCCATATTCTGAGGAAGTGGTATCGAATCTTCGATCTCCTAGAAACTTCTCTAGCTCCTGACGGCTATAATCCCATTTCACACTGAACAGAGGGTTAGCCAAGGAGCCTTCAAAGTTCTCCCGATCGCGGCGAGATTTAAAGCCCTGATTGGAGTCTTTATCTTCAAGACTGAATTCATCGGACCAAAGATTGCTACTTCCTTGGAGGCTCCACCCCTTGCCCAATTCTTTACTTCCTCGATAAGAGATCCCCCATCCAGAACCTGTGGGGTCTCTCATGAAGGAACCTCCAAGTTTATGGGATCCAAACCTTCCCAAGTCAACCTGACCCTGAGCAATCCCTGAGACATCTTTATTCCTGAGATCACTCGAAAAAATACCGGCAGTCGCTGCAAAGCTTGGTCCTTGGTAATTCGTCGTCAACTCCGCCCCGACGGGTTGATCTTGAGATTTTGAAGGCAGTAGGGGATTGTACGTTTTTGTAAGGTTGACGTCTAACCCCAGCTTACCGGGTCTTTGATAACCTATCTTCGCCAAGCCTAACCCATCCTGCCGCCCTGAGACCGTTGCTTTCACAGAGCTGTTGCCTATGGGGACCATGGCAGAGCCTTCACCCTTCCACCAATCTCCCACATTCCACCAATTTTTTGTATTCTCTTCTCCGGGGGCAGGAGGAGTGCCACTGGCATTCAGAGATCCCTGGATAGAGATCCCTTTCAAATTCCTTGTTCCGCCCAGTTGGATGTTTGAATTTACGTTACTCCCCTCTACACTAATCCCACTGAAAGGCACTCCACCTAAGCCAGAGACAAATCCCATCTCTCCACTGTGCTTAAAGAGATCCCCGAATTTAGGCGACACTGGCAAAGTCTCCAGATTAAGATAAACCCCACGAAGCCCCAAGGGAATGTCTCCCGATTTCGAACTTTGAGTTTCGAGCTTCTTTTCTTCCACATTCCACCTTCCACCTTCGACCATCGAGTCTGGTTTGGGTTGATCTGATTTTGTAATATCTCCACGAACCAACGGTTGGAAAGTTGTCTTGATCTGATTCGCAAAATCTTCTGCCGATGGTTTCATTGTCTTAGCAAACTCACCCAACTCTTGCACAGCTGTAACGATAGGGGGCGGCTGTGTGGGTTCAGCCGGTTCTGCTTGGATTTTGTCCAGTTTAGCCTGATCGCTTAATCCCGAAGGTGACACAGAAGTTTTATCAACCGGCAACAGCGGTTTTGCTCCAGTGGAAACTTTGGGCGTTGGTGCCGAAATTGAGACCTCCTGATGACTGGTGTCCGAAGTACTCGTTCCCGCCGCTATCGCTTCGTCCTTGGTTGAAACAGGCGCAGAAATGTCTGCTGGAGCTTTTTGGTCTTCGGTCATTGGTCTTTGGTCTTTTGTCAACGGCAGTGGTTCTGTCGTAGAAGTTCCCCAAACCCCCTCTCCCTTGATCACACCCCCACCCTGCCCTCCCCCCTCAAGGGGGAGGGGAAAGGATACATTTGGTTGCCTCTCTACCTTTGCTATTTGTACATCGGCATCTCGGATGATCGGTTTTGTCCTTGGTGCAGATTTGGTCGTTTCGACCTCGCCAATCGTTTTTTCCAAATCGCCTGCTTTCGGCTTTGGCGCTTGAGTTGTTTTTTCAGGTAATGCCCCTTCTTTTTGTGTCTGCGCTTGTTCTTTTTTACCATCAGGCTGTTCTTGTCGAATCAAGCTGGCTAGTTGACTATTCAACTGCTTTAAATCAGTATCTATCTTACCAATCAAAGTTGTATAAAGGGTGTTCCAAGTGGTAGGTCCAGCATCAGCATCAGGCGCTAAGCCATACTTCATTTGGATCGTAAAGATCACTACCTCTGTTGCCCAACTCACTTGATTCTGTTTAACTTCACGCTTCCATTGACGCTCGAAAGCTCTCTTGGAAGTGATCTGTTTTTCACCTCTCTGACGCTCTACTACATGATTTAATGTCTTGATGATTTCATCCAAAGAAATCACTTGGAATGCCAATTGGTGAAATGTCTGGATCTCCTCCGGATGTTCCCTCATTGCCTTCTGTTTGAGAGCCTCTTTCTCTGTATCTTTTGCTGATTTTTCGTAAGACAGGATAACTTTTTCTTTTTCCTTCTCCTCTTCGAGTCTCTTTTTCTCCTTCTCTTTCTCCTTTATATCTATCTTGAGTTGACTGACCTCGGGTGCCTCTGGTTCCGTTGCCTTGGATGGTGACTCTATCTCTGCTGGTGTTTTCTCTGAAATTCCTCCACTGAGGATTATTAGATGCTCCCCTTGCCACCCAAGTCCAATATTCTTCCATTCTTTCAGTCTCTCCACTTCTTTTCGGATTCTCTCAGCCGCCTCTTGGCGGGCAGACTCGGTATCTTCCAAACCAAATTGCAAACGGACATCCTGCCATATGACCCCCTTCTTAAAAAGGTTCTCAGCGAATTGAGCCAAAGATGTCTGGAGTGCTTCCTCAAGTGCCCGCTGAGCGTAAGGATCTCCTGCCTCGCCCAATTTCCTCAATCGAACCAAGGTAAAGACTCGATCCCCCTCATTGAGCTCTGCTAAGTAGGCATTCCTATCATCCGTCGGCATCCCTAAGGCGTTAGCAACAGCACGGTATCTTTCATGCTCAACGATGGACTGATAGACTTTTGCGCGATCAGGGAGTTTGCCAGTGACTGATTGATAAGCGCCAGACAAATCCGCAATTTGTTTGTCCACTGCATTGGCAAGCACGAAGCCGATCGTGGAGCCTTCTGGCGTGAAGCCGAGGAGATTCTCAGTGATAATGGGAGAAATCCCCCCCTCACCCTGACCCTCTCCCCCAAGGGGAGAGGGGATACGAGGTCGGATTACGTACACTGCGGCTTTCTTATCTTGAATCAGCGGCCACTCATGTTTCTCTTCGATCCGATACAACACCTGCGTTGTATCCCTGCTATAGAGGTAGAGATCTTTGGGAATGAGGAAATTTTCGTTCAGTTCCTTGACGTCGAGATTTGTTTGCTGGATTTGTTGGATGATCTTCTGGAGATCGGCTTCATTGGTGACAGCCACCAGTTCATCTGCTAATTTCTCCTCAATATGATAATATTGATGGCTCGTATTGTAGCTGATTTGGGGAAAACGATCTTCGCTGTCGGCCCTGCTAGTCTCTTCTTTGGGTGTCGTCACCACCGCGGGGACACCTAAGCCACTAAACAATTTCGACACTTGTTCCTTAGTAAAGGTAGTTTGATCGTGTTTGAGTAACTCACCCACTCGCTCGAATAAAATCCCCGATTGTTTCGCGCGCGGCTCAAGTTCTCCATTTTCATTCCTCTTCATCGTCGATTGCTCGAATTCATTTCTGGCAAGTTCGAGGATCTCTCTAGGCGCTTCATCTCCCTGATGTTTCAGTGCACCAAGAAGTAAGTTAAACCCCATCCTGAAATGATCCGAATGCTCTAAGTCCGTTCTCCCTTGCTCCAATGTCACTAGAGACAAAGCCGCTTCTTCTTTTGTCCCAGAAATCTCAAAGGGGAGATTCTTCAGACTTTCGGCGATGACGATTTTCTCTATAAGAACTGTGGGCGTTATCGGAATGTCTGGTATAATCGGGAGTTTCTGTAGTTGTTCTTCGCCCTGTTTTTGCAGCATCATCTTCACAAATGCTGTCACTTCTAATCTCTCGCGTTCAGAGGAGTTCATTCGCCGACCATCGGCTAGAGCCTCACTCAGATCTCGCATTTTCTTGGCGAGTTCTTTTTGTTCGGGATTTTCTATCTCAATGGCAAGCATCCCAAATGCGAACTTCGCTTTGCGATAATCACCACTCTTGAAAGATTTCCATGCGTCATCTGGATTCGACAGAGATGTTCTCTCATTCAACTGTCCTGTCGCTTTTTCTAGAAAATGACGATACGTTTCAATCACTTTATTCCAAACATCTCTCTCCTGCGGTATCGCCGCCGTCATCGGTCCCGCTTTCTTTTCCTGTCCTTCGTCCTCTCGTCCACCTGTCCTGAGCGAAGTCGAAGGATCGTCCCTCGTCCCTGCCGGTTCGACTTGGAGATCCTCGCTCTTGATTTCCAGCTGTTTTTCTGGTAAAATTGTCTTGTCACTAGTATTTGTTTCCTCTGGGCTCATCGGTGAAGCTTTCATCAATCTGTCGACCGTCGTGAGAACATCGGTAATCACTGCCGGATTAATCTTTGCCGCCGCCGGAGTCATTGTCGCTCCTGACCGAGAGGAGGGTGGGTAAAATGACAACATCAATTGTAATGATTGTCGTAGCTCTGATAATTCTAGTCTGGTTCGAGTGGGAACAACACCACCAGCATCAGTCGAAGTAAGTTCATTAATCTGTTCTTTCTT
>CAYJQR010000074.1:6732-9700 GCA_964372345.1 uncultured Planctomycetia bacterium
TCCTTCTTGTCATCCGGCGGCAGACTTACCATCGGAATTTTTTGAGTATGCGATGGTTTGTTTGACTCGCCCTCGGGAGGAACAGGAGGAGCGGGAGGAGCAGAACCGGAAGACGCTCCCTCTTCAACTTTAACTACAGGAGAAGTCACCTTCATCGCCGCGAGGAGATCCTCTCTCCCCTTCTTTTTAGATTTCTCCGATCCCTCTTCTTTCCCTCTTACCACCATTGTTTTGTCTGACTTTGGTTCGATGCCTAACCGTCGTAAAATTGCCGTCTCCCATTCCTCAATTTCCGGACCACGGGGATGTTTCGGTGGTGGTCCAACCTCTGCCAGAATGGCTACCGCTCTCTGTTCACTTTCATTCGCCGATTTTCCTTTTTTGATACCCTCTTGGACAAGATCGGGATACCACTTGACATCTTTCTTCTTCTGATGCGCTCGATGGATCAACAATTGGTGAGTCAACGATTCTATAAAAACAGAAGCCTCTTTCTCATCTTTGATCTGATGGGAAATCAACTCTCTCAATTCTCCCAAAGTGACCTCCAGATCCTGATAGCCAAGCCCCCTCTTATTCTCCACCCAGCGATCAAATTCCCGCAGGACCCCTCTTGTCAGGGCATCCGCTTCGGCAAGATGCATTCCTAAATCACCGATCTTGCCCAACAGTAGGCTTCCTGGTTCAAATTCCGGAGCCATTAATCGTTCCAGGATATCCAGATAGACATTGGGATCCATGCCTAAATAAACCGCGCGATCATGCCGCATTTTCTCAACCGCTCTTTGGATCACTTTTTCTCTTTCTTTTGGATCTGTGATCGTTCCATATAAGCGATTTTCTAGATGATCCCTGAGCTGGCTATCTGCCTTCCCAAGGTCTGGATTTTCCAAGTAGACCACCCAATCTTTTCCAGAAAGCCCAATTTTACGGGAGAGATTGAACTCTTTTTGACCTTCTTGGCTTTCTTGACTTTCCCCCTCTAAGACAACTTCCCGGGATCGCATTAATTTCGTTGTGTTCCCTTCACGTTCAATTTCTTCCAAGGTCCTTCCGCCAGTCCCTGGAACGTATCGCACCACTGCACCCGGATCCACCCCCACTGCATGGAAAAGTTCATCCCCTGCTCCAAGGGTATCCTTCTCGGTTAAGTCAATCACTTCGTTAGCATGTTCACCACCGAGAGCTCCTATGAACTTGAGCAACTCAATCTCTAAGGTAACCCAATGCATCCCTTCCATAAATTTAAATGCGTTCTTCGCAGACTGATGCCAAATGCTTGTCTCGGTTTTTGTTTTTGGGTCCTTGTAAGGCTTTATCCACGCCTGTCCAAAAGCAACAAGCCATCGTATCAACCACCACTGATCTTCCCCTTTCCCTTTAAGTTTCAGCTTGCTCTCTCGATTAAACCGTCTGGCTTGGTCAAAGACTATAATCACCAGACAAGTGGCATAATTCGCCATCGCACTAAAAACTGAAAAGAGATGGATAGCGGCAACCCCTAACGGTCGCCATGCTGGTGATTCTATCGTCGGGCTTTGTTGAGAAAAATCTAAAAGTGATTGAACCCACGAACCGAATCCCCAAGGTATCCACGTAAATAATTCTAGGAAATTAAAGCTCGTCAACTGTCCCATCCAAGAAACGGTATCCCCAGCGGCAAAATAAGTGATAATCACCGATATCGGCAGAACAATAAGCACCGTCAGAACAACCCGTCCCAGCGTACTCCTCAATTTCAGCAACAGTCGCCCTCCTAAAATAGTAGAAGTCACAAAAAAAGGAGCGGCAAGCGATAAAAGAAATAATCGAAAGGAGCCTGGGTTCTCACCCCGCCATTTTATCAAGAGCCGTTCGGTATAATTCAGTTCTCCTTTGAGATCCTTCTCCCTTCCAATAAAGATATTCCACAAGCGAACCATCTTGCCGTAGGCAAAGTTCCAGAAGGTTTCGCTAGCGCCAATGGGAACATGCATCAGTGCCGCCAACACCTTTATAAGACGATGAGGGGATGTCTTTAGTGTCTCAACTTTCTTTTTATACTTGTAAATCCATGGATTGAGAAAATTCAATAGGCCGGTTGCTTTTGCGATAAAAAGTATAGGAGGTACGAGGATTAACGTTCCAATCAGATACAGGGTCGTTGTGCCTGTAAAATGAAAAATGAATTGCAAACCCCGCAAAGGACTGGCAACAATGGAAGTCAGCGTTGGGTTTTGGGAGATGAATTTCGGAAACTCCAAAGAGGCGATTTGATCCGACACCCCAGGCAGGAGTCCAAAATGAACAACCGCTAGATAACCGATTCCCCAAACCAAGACCGCCAGGGCAAAAGGAACGACGACACGACGAAGAGAGGTGGATTCTATTTTTTCAAACTTTGTCTTTACCTTTTCTATCGCTCCTGGCAAAACCAGCCCCGTAACACCCACTCCAGCGACAGTCGCCGCAAGAAGGGGTCCACCCACTGCAAACGCCAGTCCCACCAAAATGACACTCCCTCCAAAAAAGAAAATTTGCTTTTTCCCATTTTGCTTTGCCGTGGCAGTAGCTGAAACGACCTGAGGGGTCGCTTCTTTTTGTTGTTGGACAGTCGGAGTTTGTGCGGCACCCCTCTCTTCTTGGACGTCTTGTGTAGGCGCTGTCTGTTGGGTGCTAGGTGCTGGGTGACCGATGCTCGGCGTTGGAGTTTCAACAATCGGGGCATTAATGGCAGTCGTAGGAATATTAAACGCTAACCTCTCTCGTTCCTCTTTGTCGGCTCGTCTCCTGGCCCAAACCGTCTCTTTCTGTTTTCTATTTGTCGGTTGATAAATTCCTCCCTTGAGAAACCCTCCATTGTTTCCTGTCTTATTTTGTCGTTGGGTATCCTCCTCTTTGGCTTGTTTCCCAGGAATGCTCGTAGGGGCATTTAATGCCGACTTGGCTGCCTTCCTCTGCCAATCCTGAGCTAAATCTGGCGCCGCCC
>CAYJQR010000075.1:0-9379 GCA_964372345.1 uncultured Planctomycetia bacterium
TGGTGAATTCGAGTCCAACCTCGATCATGATATAGGCGAGGCAGGCCATCGTGATGGCGTTTACCCCTGGCCTGACGGCTGATAAATCAAAAATCTGGGAAGCCGTTATTCCCAAAAGAAGAAGAAAGCTATAAATAATGATTAAATTCAAATTTAATCTCCAAAAAGAAAACCGCCACCTGATCTTCTCGATCAGATGGCGGCCCGACCATCAAAATGCCCTCTAGGAAAGAACTCCTAGACCCGGAAAATATGAAATTGCATGAGAAGTAATTATAACTTGATGGACTTGATTAAGCAAATAAGAATCAGCCAAGGACGAATCGAGTTCACATATCGGCTTTCAACTTGCCCACAATCTTTTTGGTTTCAACGCTCTGCCTTGCCTTCAATGAATCATGCAGAGCCTGCGAATCAACTGTTTTGGTGTCAGTCGTTGAATCTTGAAATACCGCGTCAACTTTCAACGACTGACACTTAAAAAAGCCGTCTCCGCCATTATTGCCACCCCCGCAATACAGTACCACACGCCGGGCTCTGAGCTTCCCCACCTCATCGGCCACCGCGCGTCCGGCGTTTTCCATGAGAAGCATGGACGGAATGCCGAATTCGGTGATTGCCCTTCGATCGATGGCGCGTATTTCACGCGCTGTGACAAACTTCATGGTCGGGCCCTTACTTGCTCTCCCCTTCTACTTTCTGAAGTTCCAAACATTCGTCACATTTGGCATGAGTTTCGGAAGGATCATCAAACGGCTCTTTTTCGCCCATGAATTGTTTACACCAGGAGCAGATGATTTTCATTTATACGATTCGCCACATGCAGCCAAGGAAAGATTTGACCCCTTAAGTAAGTATTAAGTAAGTATTGTTTCATAATCTACTATTCCTTTTAACTGACAAAATTAAGCGGCGTGAATGCCTGTAACAGGAGGTTATTTGACATTCACGCCGGAAGTGAGAGCGGAAAAAGGAGGAAAACCGCTCTAACTTCATTTATCTAAAACGATTTCTTGAAACTAAAACTGATGCTAAACTACTCCTATGTCAGCAAACACTCTTCATTCAAAACCCGTTCAGCGGCAACTGCTCGCTCCGAAGCTCATCACACAACTTAAGGTCGCTGAGCTTTCGCTGACCGAATTATTGGAATACGCCCGCTCAGAAATCGACAACAACCCACTTTTAAGAAATGATACAAACGACTTTGACAAAAGAATTGAGGAGGCTCTGGCTTCCCAAAACACAAGTTTTTGGAAGCCTTCATTTAGCGCACACCCGAGCCAAGTAGTGTTAGCAGATGCTGAAATTCGCATCCGAAAAAGTGCTATCGATGTTCTTCTAAACGACCGCGGTATTCCCAAGCTCCACATAAACCCGCTTTACCGGAAGATACTTAAAAACCCTAACGCTCCTACCAAAACAAAAGAATTTGTCAGAGAACAATTAAAAAAAGCACTCACACTCATCGATGCGATAAAAAAACGCCGCGCAAGCCTGCATAAATTGATTCAAATCATTGTCAAAACGCAGAAAGATTTTCTCACAAGAAAATCTCGCCAGATGAAACCTCTCACGCTAAGCGACCTAGCTGCAAAATTAAACCTTCATATTTCCACTGTTTCGCGAATCGCTCGCCAAAAACATGTCCTAATAAACGGTGAAACTATTCCACTACGCAACCTGTTCAGTTCTCCTTTCAAAAACAACCCATCGCTTCCCATAAAAAGCGTTCTTAGCCGTCTTAAAGAAATGCTGCGCGATACCTCAGACCATACGCCCTTAAGCGATCAAGAAATTTCTATCCTACTTAAGAAAGAAGGTGTCTCTATTGCGCGACGTACTGTCGCCAAGTATAGGCAAGTACTTGGAATTTCCTCCTCGTTTGGTCGAAAGAACTTATAACTACTTTTTCCTTTTAGGCGTTGCCAGTTTTGGCTTTGAATTCGCAAGCTCACTGACATTTACCGCATGCGCTCGTTTTTGCCCTTTTCCTACCAAATAATCTATACTGACGGGATCACCTTTTTTAAGATCGGAAAGGCTTATCTTTTTCCCCTTCTTTACGAATATCGTCTTATCCTCAATCATAAGAGTCGAACTCACCCCATCCTTTGAGGTCACGGTCACAAGGGACTTTCTTAAATCTACGCTCGTGACAGTGCCTGAAACTCTAGGAAGGGCTACTCTCTTTTTTCCCATTAAGAACGCATTTGCTTCTGGAGTTACTGTAAAAAACGCAATAAACATGAAAAGCGCTACAAGCTTTTTCATCTCTCTTTCTCCTTTTTAGTTAAGGTAACGGCTCAAAGCCGCCCATGTTTTCCTTCCAACAACCCCGTCGGCTTTGAGTCCTTGGGATCTTTGAAAAGCCTTTACCGCGTCTTTGGTTTTAGCCCCGGCTTGCCCGTCAATAGATCCTGTATAGTGCCCCGCATTTTTTAGGGCTTTTTGTACAGACTTTACAGAAATGCTAAGTGAAGAGCTCACAATACTGCCGCCGCCTTGACCCGAAAAACTGCCATAGTCAGAGGAAGAAGAGCCCCGGGAAGAATACCGCGAGGTATCTTGGGCCATCTCATCTTTCAGAGCAGCAATTTCCGCGTCCTTATGTTTTAACTCTTCTTCCAGTTGCTGAACCCGGACTTTGGGTTCCACTTTCGGTGCGCGGTTTGATCTCATTGTCGCACATCCGGAAATTGCCATAGTCAACACAAGCAAAATTAAAATGACCCGCCCGTTTTTTTGTCTCATTAAGTCTCCTCCCCTTTTTATCTCAATATAGTTTGTCAAGACGCACGCCTTTAAAATAACGGTCCAGGATTTCAGAAAAGCTTTTTCCATTTTTCGCAAGGCCATACGTGCCTGATTGACACATCCCAACCCCGTGACCCCAACCCCCTCCGAAGAAAATAAATTCCTCTGGCAAACCTTCTTTTGTTTTTTTGATTTCCAGCTTGAAGAGACTACTTCGGAGGTTTCCGAAAGCCTTTCTGATTACAAGCTCTTTATCAAGAGTTAGCGACGATTTCGTGCCGGTGATTTTTAATGAGCTGATATGGCCTGATTTCTCGCGCTTTAAAACCATGATTTCCTTAACATCCCCTATGTCGCCGAGTTTGTTCGCCATGCGGTTCATTTCTTCGGCGTTATAAGTACGAACCCAGCGAAACTGGCCTCTTGGCAGAACCCCAGGAAGATTGCATAAAATGCCCTGATCTGGAAACCGAAGCCATTGATCAAGCGCATAGGGCGAGAGAGGAAAACTTTTCTCTGGAGACTCATAATCCGGAGATCCTTTAATATAAGAAACTTCCTCACGAGCGCCAAAGATATTGTCTTGGGTGTGACCTCCGCAGGAGCTTGAATAAAGCGCATCGACTGGCTTTCCACCAGATGTCATAATCTGGCCCTGTGTTTCATCCACTAGCCCGTTAACACGTTCATTTTCCTGACTGACACCCCGATACGCCTGGCAGTGCACTTCATCACACAGATCAAACCCTTCACCTTGATGACGGCCCAATTTTGACACCGCCTCAGACCGCGCAGCAACAGCCTGGGCTTTTAAAGCTTCTTTGGGCCATGAAGAAGGCATCTCCGAAGGAACAACTCCATAAAGATACTCCTCAAGATTCGCAATATTTACGATGCTAAGCCCGCTTTTGGTGACACGGATTTCTATTTTGCCTCGATAGGTCCTGTCTTCCTCCTTTGACCAATACTCACCTTTTGCTTTTTCAAGACCGTAAATCGTGGTCGTCGCCTCATCTGTCACAGGGTCAATAATTAATCCGTCGTAAATCATTGCTGTTGAAAGGGGCGGCTCGACATTGTGCCTAAAATTAATGGTGCGGTCGCTTTGAGCCGTCGCAAGATAAAATCTCCCGCCATGCCCAGTGCCGATATTTTGTCCGTTTGCTTTCTTGAGTGTAAAATCAGCCGATGAACGAAGCTCTATGCTTTTTTGGCCTTGGGCAAGTCCGATTCGGACGATCTTTACGGATGCAGAGACATTAGGTGCTGTGACAAATATTGGCTTTGGTGTTTCTTTTGCCTTTTTCTCGCGATCGGTGTAATCTCGCCCGAGTTCCCGATAGACCTCGTCTACCTTATTTTTTAAAACCTGATTCTCAGGGTTAGACAAGCTAAGTTTGCGGTATAAAATAAGTGCCTCTTCAAGTCTCTTTTCTTTTTCAAGGAGGAAAGCTAGGTCCCTCCGAGTAGAAAGATCGCTTGAATCAATGCGATCAGCTGCCTCAAACTCACGAATCGCTTCAGATCTTTTTCCCTTCTTTTTATAAAGCCCCCCAAGTTTTACATGCGACAAATAATCATCTGGAGAAAGCGCAATCGCCTCTTTAAGAGATTTGGTTGCGTTATTGTCATCTCCTATTTTCTCGTAAGAGAGCGCCAAGTTAAGTAAGGCGAAAGCTTTTTCTTGGGGGGTTCTCTCACTTTTTAAGAACTGCTTAAAAATACTAATCGCATCTTTTTCTCGGCCACCCAGATAGTAAATACGCCCAAGGAGCATAAGTGTGCCGGGTTCATTCTTAAGATCCTCTGAGAGATTCTCAAGAACTCGCGCTGCTTTGGTATAGTCATAAAGGTCTTTTAATATGGTCGCCTCATTAAGGTGCCCCGACGACTTTCCTTTATGAATTGTCCTTCGTGACTCAAAAAGCGCCTTATTAAAATCACCGTTGTTGTAAGGCAGGGAAATATTTATGTCATCATCAACCAATAAAGACGCTGAGGATATCTCGCCTCGTGTCTCCCCAAAAAATAGAGCGCAAAACAAACACAGAGGAAGCAAATATCTTTTTCTCATGATCTCACAAGCCTCGCCACGCTTTGCCGAAAAACCTCTACGTCAAAAGGTTTTGGAAAACAAACATCTATCCCATAATCACGCACCTCATGCCCATTGAATGATTCACTAAAAACCGTCATCCCAATAACTGGAAGTTTCGGTGAAATCCCTTTTATTTTTTTGACAATAGAGAGCCCGAATTCCCTTGGCACCCGCAAATTGACAATGGCAAGTGACGGCCTATCCTTGATAAGGATCTCTCGGATTAAGTCACCATTAAAAGCAGAAAGTACTCGATACCCCTCTGCTTCTAAAAGACGCGTTAAGCCGCTCACAATCTCGGTGTCTTCATCAATAACAAGGATAAGAGGTTTTATAAGCATATTTATAGGTTCTCACCCTCATTAAGGAGCAAATGGCGTGCCAATCTCTGATAAATAGGGGTAATTTACTTCTATGTCTTTATGTTTAATTGGGTTATGAATGAAAAAATATAATCGAGATTAGCGTAGGGAAAAGTATAAAGGAAAAAGACGTAAAGAATTTTTACTAACGGTAAAGAAAGTTGGCTTAGTTATTCGCCATCAATTAGAACTTCTTTTTTAAGACCGTGGCGGTCTATTTTTTCTTTAAGGGTGGGACGGCTTAATCCGAGGATCTTCGCTGCCTTGGTTTGATTGCCTTTTGTTTGGGTAAGCACTTCCTGAATCAAGGTCTTTTCAACTTTTGAGAGCACCTCATCATAAAGCCTGCCTTCCACCGACTCATTTTTCATGAATTGTCGAAGCAGTTCATCGAACGCGGTCAAAGATTTTTTAGTCTCATCGTTTCTTTGAGTAATTTGTATATACTCTGGAAGAAGAGCCTCCCCTTTAGACAGAAGAAGCGCTTTTTTAATGACATTTTCTAGCTCTCTGACGTTTCCCGGCCATGAGTAATCTGTTAGCTTTTTTGAAGCTTCATCCGAGAGCCTGACGTCTTGACGATCAAACTCACGGCCATATTTTTTTAGAAAATACTGGGCAAGACGTGAGATATCATCTTTTCGTTCTCTTAGAGGGGGAAGCTCTATTGCGACAACATTGAGACGGTAATATAAATCCTCCCTAAACTTGCCTTCGCGAATCATCTCTTCAAGATTTTTATTGGTCGCGGCAATAAGGCGAACATCCGTCTTCACGGGCTGGTTTCCCCCAAGGCGCTCAAAAGATTTATCTTCAATGACGCGGAGGATTTTGGCCTGGGTATGCGGCGGCATATCCCCTATCTCGTCAAGAAATAAAGTCCCGCCATTACACTGTTCAAGCTTTCCGATGCGGCGATCTTTAGCGTCCGTGAACGCTCCCCTCTCATAACCAAAGAGCTCGCTTTCAAGAAGAGTCTCCGGGATAGCTGCCGTGTTAATCGCAAGAAAAGATTTGTCCTTACGATTTGAGTGGTGATAGATAGCCCTTGCCACAAGTTCTTTTCCTGTACCGCTCTCACCCCGAAGAAGAACCGTGACATCCGAGACAGCCACACGACCGATAAGTTTGTAGACTTCTTGCATCTTGGAGGATTTGCCGATAATGACTTCGCCCTGAACCATCGATTCTTCATCCACAAATACGCCTGTCTTCATAAAAGATGACGCAGATAACGCTTTTTCTATGATGGCTTTGACCGTAGGCACTTCAAAGGGCTTTACCACATAATCAAAAGCGCCAAGACGCATCGCGTCAATGGCGCTCTCGGTCGTTCCAAAGGCCGTCATGAGAATAACCGGTAGTTTTGGGTCAATCACCTTTATCTTGGCCAGCGCTTCAAGGCCTGACAGCCCAGGCATCCGAATGTCCATGATAGTTACATCCATGCTCTCGGATTTTAAGACCTTAAGCGCCTCTTCCGCGCTTTGGGCTGAGACAACCTTATATCCCTCATCGCCAAATATTTTCTCGAACGAAGAGGTTATATTTTTTTCATCATCAATAACTAGTATTTTTGCCATCAGTTTTTAGTTCCTATGGGAATCCTCACTAAGGCCTCGGCCCCTTTCGTGGGGCGATTTTGAATTAAGAGCTCGCCCATGTGAGAATCGATAATCTTTCTCGTGATATAAAGTCCGAGTCCCGACCCCGTTTCCTTGGTCGTGACAAACGGCTCAAAAAGCGTCCGGCGTATCTTTGGATCAATTCCCGACCCTGTGTCCTCTATATTAATCCCAAGATAGCTCTTACCCTTATTATTTTTTGATTCCAAAAATGACGTGAGAACAAGCTTTCCTCCGCCCGGCATGGCCTCAAGAGAATTAAGCATAAGATTAATGAAGGCCTGCTTAAGCTGGTCATGATCGGCCTCTAAGATGGGTAAGTCCGGAGAAAGATTTCTTTCGATTTGAACACTCTGCGCTGAAGCTTTCTTCGAAAGCAGGTCTGAAGCATCGTTTAAAATCCCGTTTATAGTGCAGAGAGTTATTTGTGGTTGCGGGAGCTTTGATAAATCAAGAAAGCTCTGCACAATTCTTTCAAGACGAGCCACTTCGCTTTCGATGGTGGATAAATCTTCCTTGACTCCCCGCTTATCCTCTACCTCTTTTCTGAGTGAGTAAAGGCGCATCTTGATGGACGTCAGAGGATTTCTGATCTCGTGAGCCACCGTCGCTGAAAGCTGGCCTAAGGACGCGAGTTTTTCTGATTTAACCAATTCAGCGCTAATCCTCTTTGAGACAAAATATCCGACAACGCTTCCCAAAATAAGCGTTAGAGCAATTGTGACCCAAATAAGAACGCTCATTCGAAACGTTCTATTCTTTGAAAAAGTTTCAGCGGTCTTAATAAGCCGTTCATTCACAAGGATGAGATCCTCGCAGCGCGAGTAAAGGTTATCGATGCTTTTTTTCATATTTTGTAAGAGCATATTCTGCGCTGCCGGAATATCACCCTCTTCAAAAAGGGAGATGGCTTTCTTTCTCTCCCCATCATACTGCTCATAGAGACCTCGGATGTCCTCTAAAATTACTTGTTCTTCGTGTGTCAGCGCAGCTTCCTGCGCTCTTTCCATCCAGAAATGAAAGTCCTTTTTCTTTTCCTCTAGATTCGATAACCAATCGGTATTTTTATCAAGAAAGTAACTACTAACAAGTCCTTTTTGATTTAAAAGCGCAAGCTCGAGCTCTTCGGCGGCTTTAAGACTCGTGACATTCTCCTTCATGATGGCATTGGAGGTGCCCTGGACATCTTTTGTAGTTTTCCACGCTAGAAACCCAACCCCAATAAAAAGAGCGGTGATCACGAGGAAACCACCACCAATTAGCTGTTCATGAAATCTCATTCTTTGTAGCACAAGAGTATTCTTACGCTATTTGACTTGTTTATCAAGAAAGATCGACTCACATCTCGACTCACATCTCTGCTTTGAGCCTCCCTACAATCTTTTTCGTCTCGACGGTTTGTCTTGCCTTCAATGAATCATGCAGAGCCTGCGAATCGACCGCCCCGGCCTCTTTGATCGCCGCGACAGTCTGCATCATTGTTTAGAAGGGCATTGAGCACTCCCATACGAACAAAACACACAACAATCTCCTTGTTTCGGCCTTAGAATTTGCTGACATTCTGAACACCTATAAAAAAACTGACATGCATCCTCAGGCATAGTTTCTTTCTTTTCAAAACCGCAATGGGGACATTTGATCGTTGATTCTAAAATCAATTGCTTTTCTCGCATGAGGGACACTTTCTTTTGGATAAGGTGTTGAGGATCGCGGCTGCCAGTAGCCCAAAAAGACCGATGTAAATCAATAGCTCGCTTCGCCGGATATACAATGAAAAGAAAATCAGAAGAGGGCTTAGTACCCCAATGGTCAAAATAAAAAGTTGGCGGTGTTTGAAATAGGAAAGGATGTTCCCTAAAAGACCCAAAAAAACAAGGACCTGAAAAAGAATAAGCATGACGCCTTCAAAAGGTCTTAGGAAACCTAACCCCAAAGCAGATCCGACAACTGCCAACAGTGGGAAACAGGCGGGGCATCCTGCGGCCGCCGCAAAGAATGCCCCGACTGCTCCCACCTTATCCAAGTGCGACTTCATGACCTTCCGATTCCGGCAGCCATAAGCGCTTCGCGGGATGGTTTCCCCTGCTTGCAACAGTCCGCGATCTTCCCGTCCACGACAACGGTCGGCACGGCGTTTATTCCGTACTGCTTTGCCTTCTCAAGGCACTCCTTGGATTCACAAGGATCTGCGAGATTGTAGACAACCACCTCGCAACTCGGGCAAGCCAGATCCTTCACGAGCTTCACCGTGTCCTCGCATAGGTAACAACCGCTTGTGAAGACTTCAACTTTTCTTTTTGCCATCGCATTTCCCTCCTCTTTTAGACTGCCCATGAGATTCAATCTGGGGGCAGACAATAAACTTCCTTTTTCTTGCTTCCCCGGCGGGGATCCACTGCCTGAGCATTCCCTGAAGACCCGACCGCATGGCCTTAAGCTCCCGAAACTTGGTGTCCAGTTCCAAAAGCTTGTCTTTTATGAGTCGCTCCACATGACCACAGCAGTTCCCCAGGCCCTTTTGGCTTTCCCGCATAACG
>CAYJQR010000076.1:0-9359 GCA_964372345.1 uncultured Planctomycetia bacterium
CTGCTTTCAAGCTAATATAAAGGAAGGAATTTCACTATGACACAAATCATCTTCTTATGTTTCTTTCTTGCCTTCATCTCTGAGTGCCTTTAAAGAATGCGGACATACCTTTGTGGGCCTCTATAATAGCTGGAAGTTTTTGATCCAACAGGACGCGGATGCCGAGTCGTTCGGCCAAGGGACCAAGATATGCCCGCAATTCTTCCTTTCGCACTCGTATTTCTTGGGGGATCACCCTATTTTTTTCGATTGTTTTCAGAAACTCTTCAAAAAGCTCGATGGGATATCTACCGGGTTCTGTCATGTGAGCGTTTAGGATAAAATACGACTCGTGATCGGCTATCAAAAGAAGCGTGGGGAAATACGGTCTCCGGCCCTTTTCGCCGACAACCGTCGGCGCATGAAAAGTGTCCATTTCCCAAGTCATCTTGGTCTTCTTCGAAATATTAACGACCTTTTCAAGACGGGTGGGGTCAATCTTTTTAACCATGATGACCATCTCCTTCATCGGAGTAGGATTGAGCTGTGCGTCTTTGTATTGCTTAGTTCGGCTTTCGTATATTCTAGCGAAGTATTTACCAACGTGAATTGACCCAGCACAGCCAGAGAGTTCGTCCTTAAAACGCAAGACCACTCTATTAGTCTGTTCGAGACAAAGAGTGAGATAACGCGCCTGTTCGGGCGTTAAATACCATGGATAATACCCGGGTTCATAATACCGAAAAAGCGGCCAGGCATTCTTTCCCTGAAATTGAAGCCCAAGGCTTTTTATGACTTGAAGATCAGGGGACTGCAGATCGGAGCGGTTCTCAAAAGACAAAAGAAAGCATTTCTTAAAATGTAGGATATCCTCGTCATCCGTCGGGTTATCGGCCCATTCCACCCACTTAAAATAACCTTTGAGCCCTTGATCCCCCAGGTACACGGCCAGGCCGAAAACCTGTCCGGCCGCGCCCAACACACAACAATAACCGATCTCACCATCCACTGGATTCTGTACTCCGAATAAATCCGAATCGTACATCCAGTTCCAAGGAGCGAGCGCTTTAAACTCCACGGCTTCTTTGTATAACTGCTTCCAACTCTCGAATGATGAAGCATTTTCAGTCTGGATCATAATTCTTGCCTGTCTTGTGTTTTAAAATTTCGAACATGATTTTCCCCCGCCTCTTAAGGGAGACGTCAATCACCCTTTTCCCTAAATGGCCGTAGGCAGAGCCAACGCTTCCGTGACTCCCGCCAAGAATCACGAACCGTCCCTAGTTACAAAGACAAAAACCCCAAAGATCAACAGTTCCTCATAAGATAATCTTTCACGACAATCATCGCTTCGCAATCTTCGCGGTTGTACGTCAGGATCTTATCGAGTAATTCTTTGTTCTCCGGATTACTTTGGTATTCCTGGAACCATGCTATGGAATTGGCTCCTGAGGCGTCTT
Source organism: uncultured Planctomycetia bacterium (assembly GCA_964372345.1). GTDB lineage: Bacteria > Omnitrophota > Gorgyraeia > JACOVV01 > JACOVV01 > JACOVV01. The sequence goes on from CAYJQR010000076.1 coordinate 1,440, forward strand.
CTGACGTCCATTTAAAATCCAAATGCTTGGCGATGCTCTTGATTCCGTAAGACGAAAGCGGCCAGTCGGAACACTGTTCAACCACGCGATACAAATCGACTCTCAGCCGGTCAAACTTGTCCAGGGTTGATTCCGGCAGGCCGTACTTTTCCTTGAGCCGGCTGGTTTTGGCCTTCTCATAAGAACCGTAATGATAAATCACGTCCTCTTCCGATAGAGAATTAATATACCGCCATAATTCCAGCGTGATCTTTTCCTCGTTTTCCCGCTCAGAGGCGAAGAAACTTTTGTACTCACCTCTTTGGCCGTTCACCACCTCAATGAATCCATGCAGATAGACATGATCAAATGAAGGATCGTCTTCAATATCGTAGTAAATTTCTTTCCGAGCGCGTTTAAACTCCGGCTTCTTATGGATGATCGGTTTTCGCGTGTTCCAGACGTTAGCCCGACGCTTCCATTGTTCCAGAGTATTTGGCCCAACCCGGTACATCTTCTTGGGCGGAACAGAGAATTCCGCGACATTGATGTTACACAGATCATCAATATCGCGAATCCCATGCTCGCGGAGTTGGTATTTTTGCTTACCCAGCTTGAAAAGGAGCGTCGGATCTTTTCGCTCCGAGGCAAGCTTAAGACAGGGAGCGTGCCAGACACATTCCTTGCATATCCCGCCGATAATCGGCTCCGGTTCTTTCCTATCATAAACGATTCCATTGATGACCACTTTGCTTTCCTGATATTCGGCCTCATAATCCGGCACAGCAAATAGAGTCTCCTCGCCGGTAATATCAATTATCTTGCCAATCTCTGGTCTGGCTCCCTGAACCGCTTCAAGAAGTTCACAGTAGAAGAGCATCTGATTGGCGTAATGTTTTTTGATATCGTCGCTCTCTTTGTCAACCATTGCCCGTCCTGATTTGATATCGCAGGGAATATATCGGAAATTCCCGAACGTTGACTTCCCATCACGCTTTTCCAGCAAGTCAGGCCTGCCGATCCGATCTTTATCAATCAATACCCCTTGATAAATGAGGGGCGTCCCTTCTTTCATTAACCTGAGGGTCTGTTTGAACAACTCTTCGCCGGCGGCACCCTCGATTGAAATCAAATCCCGCTCTCGCCGGATCTTCTCGATAATCTCGCGCTCAATCCGAACACCCCGCTCCCAGAGCATCTCGGTAAAATCAGAATGTTCCCCTTTTTCTTCCGGATCGCCATAAAGATCGAGGTAAACCCGCCGATGACATCTTGAGAGGTTATAGAACGACGAGGCGCTGATTTTGTACCGGCTTTGCGAGGTCATATTTTTTGAAAAGCGCGAAATAGGAACGGTTCCGGTTTTTTGTTTGCTGCACAATAACAACATAAGAACCATCCCTATTTACTAAAAGTGTTACTTTTGCGACGTTCAATTAACGACCAAAATCAACGGCGCAGTTTCACCGCGTCCGCTGGATTTCCTTGTTGGGCTTCAAGGCGAGCAGAATTAATTGCAGCAATAATAGCCTCTTTCTCTTGCTGCTCGAAGAACCACCAGTTCGTGCTCCATACACGATAAAAACGCCAGTCCTTTTTTTCGAGTATGCGCTGTCTGGCTCGGTCACGTGTACGGGCAACGAGAGAGCTGTGGTATCCGGCCCCATCACATTCGATAGCCAGAAGATTTTTGCCTCTTTCCTTGACGACAATATCTAACCGAAATTTGCCAGCCCCATATTGACACTCGATCTCGTAGCCTTCATTTTCGAGAAACTCAACAACCTGCTCCTCAAAAGGAGAATCACAATAGACAACATTAGAAATACCATCTCTTTGTTTTTTAAAGCGATCTCCACCGATACCGAAATTGCGGGACTGCTCGGTGGTCTCCAAGTCAGTGAGAAATGCCTTGAAGCATTGAAAGCCTCTGCTTTGCGCTCCGCTTGTTTCCAAGTCTGTCGTCTTCAGGGAGGAGACAACGATCATGCCGTTTCGCGACCGGGTAATAGCGACATTAAGGCGGCGCTCTCCACCGCTCTTGGTCAACGGCCCAAGTACGGAGGCATTGAACTTACCAGAGACATTCTTTCCATAGGTCAAGCTGAGGATTATGCGATCCATCTCATCGCCTTGAACCGTTTCGAGGTTTCTGAGAAAGAACTTTGATTCATCAGCACAAAAAGCATGCACGGCTTCGGACTGAAAGAACTGTAGTCGTTCGTCTATGAGTTCCATTTGCGGGATATTCATAGTCACAACGCCAAGAGACTTTTCCGGGCACTCTCGGATATGAAGCTCGATAAGCTTGACGACTTCCTCAGCTTCGACCGGATTATTTCTTTGCCCTGCTGTTTCGGAATAAGTAGCATTAGAAACATAATGCAAACGCCGCCCAATGCCACTAATACGGCTTGGCGGATACATTTCCAAGCGGTCATTGTAAAACCAGCCATTGGAGAAACAAATAAGGTCAGGGGTCTCACTGCGGTAGTGCGACATCAGCATGACATAAGTATTGTCATCAGCAAAAACGCCTTCAAATTCGTTAAGCAGACTTTCGCTAATGCCAAAGTCTTGAGTTTCCACCTCATCGTCAGCATTAGCGAAGCTGGCAAAGAAATCTGTAGGCGGCAATTGGTTCTTATCGCCAACGATTATGACCTGTTTGCCGAATGACATGGACAGCAATCCATCAAGGACGCGTATCTGTGAAGCCTCATCAAAAATAACCAAGTCGAACGGCACGCCGTAATTCTCAAAAATACTGGAATCTATAAGATTGGCAAGTGATGTGGGACTCATCATCCAACAGGGTTTAGCTGCTCGCAGGTAGTCAAGATGAGCGTTGACCAGTTCGCGAACCGTACCTCTTACACGCTGCATCCCTGATAATACGCGAAGTCTAGATTCGCTCTGCGCAGCGGTTGTGGCTGCCTTCCGCATTGCCTCTCTCAATTTGTATTTTAGATGGTCAAGTATCCACGAAGTAAGGTTTTTATCCTGCTCTATAAAGGAATGAAGCGTCTGTTTGAGTTCCGGTCCCTGTGGCTTTGCAATCGGGTCGCAAAGACGAAGCAGATTAAAACAGAACAAGCGATCAGCATGTTCTGGCAGGACATTGCCGTCTAAAATCTTGCCCCACAGTTCCTTTAGTTCTGGGAACGCCGAAATTTTCTTATTCCACCGCTTTTTCTCCAGCCAAAGGGGGTGCCGGGGCAACTCAAGGAGAATTTGTCCAAGAAGTGTCTTGAGTGAATCGTAATCCGATATTCCTGAACGACAGTCGTCAAAGAAATCGTCCAATATCTTGTATTCGTTTTTCATAAAATCACAATGGGTTTGAAGACGGTCGCTCAGTTTCAGCCATAATGCGCTGTCCACATCAAGTTTTTGTGCGCCGCGCAGTCGCTCAAATAAATCGCGCCACGAAATCACATCGTAGAGCCATTGCCAATCGGGATGCGCTTGTCTATGGGATTGCAGTTCCAAGTATTTGGCAAGCGGGGTAAGTCTCTCATTACAATGGGCAAACTCTTTCTGAGCGGCAAAAGCCTCGAGAATTGGTTGTGTTCTGTCTCCGTCCTGCTTTTCGTATGTTTGAAGAAACGTTCGTATCCGCTGACGCGATTGCATGAAAAAGTTAAGCGCTTCTTCCAAGTTATCCGAGCAATTTACCGGAAGTGCAAACCTGTCGAATTCGGAAAGAACCTCTTCAACATTAGACAGAATATTTGGGTTCGGCGACTCCCAAAAGGTCTGCCAGTGAATACTGCTCACCTCAAACAAATCATTGCGTTCACGCCATTGCTCAACCAACGCGGATGCGTTCTGGAGACGTCTCACGTCTTCATGTCCAACAAATTGATCGACTGCATCTCCGACTTCATGTGCAACAGACAGATAGTTTTCTGTCAGATGCTTCAAGACAACATGAGCCTCGGCAGCCGACCTCAGCGACTTAACCATATCGTGAGCGGTAGTCGCATGAAGTGTGACCTCACGCCATTGTTTAAACCCGCGAACAGGGATGCTTGGATAAGCTTGTCTCAAGGCATATTTACACTTCCGGTCATTCACATATTTCAGGCAGTAACTCACCATATTGAAGCCGTGCTCTGCCATTGCCTCGACATGCACCCAATGTGCAGGCGCCACGCGCTCAAGCGCGATAAAGTGCACTGGCAGCGGCGACGATTTTAAATGGGTGATGCATGCCCGCAGCTTGCCAATCCATCCATCAACCAACAATACAGGATTGGTAGAGGGCCCCCACCAGCCATGCGGAACGATGCCCCCGTATTCCCCCAAGCCCAATACGGCCTGAAGTTGCGCCCGGCGGACTTTCAATAAAGGTGAATAGATAAGCCCAATCTGGTTGCAAAGCATCAAATACTTGTCCTGATTTTCTTTAATCTCAGCATGGCGCGTTGTGTGAGAATCTTCCCGCAGAGACAGATCTTCCCATGTTTTCGTCGTCTCGTCTTCAAGCAATTTTACCGCCTCTTGCTCAGCGTCAGATGGATAAATTTCTGTCAGCGGAATAGGATGTCGGGCTGTTGACAACGCATCGCGGTGCTCCCAAATAGTTTGCAGATTCTTCAATTCAGATAGAGTAACTTCAATATTGCCAACGAGTTTCGGGTGGCAATGCGGCTTTTGTATAACCAATTGGATAAGTGCGAGCACATTGGTTACATCAGCGTCTGAGTGAATCGGCAATTCGATTCCCACTGTTGCCACCCACTCTCTCACTTCGTCCAAAGTTTCAAGGTGGGCAAGTATTTCATTTACGCAATCCTTTAGCTCGTCGGCAGCACCGGGATTATTATCAAAAGCTTCAGTGCGGACATTGTTCCAAATATTTGTCGCATCGCTCAAAATATCCGAAAGCCCAGGCCACTCGGCCAAAGAACTGAGTAGCTTTGTTAGTCTTTCCTTGGACAGTGATTGCCAATTGGCAATGGTAATATTTGGAACTCTCTTCAGTTCCTTTCGCAATTGAATCAATCCGTCGACCGCCTGCCGTTTTGTAACCTGCAATGACGGATGAGCAATAGCGCGGCCAAACTTCACGCGGTCATTCAGCGTTTCTCGCGTTTCCCGCAATTGTTCAAAAGGATAACTTCCCGTTGTGACCCGTCTCGAAGTGAGTCTATCCGCTTGGAACTTCTCCGTTGCCTGTCGAAGAAATTCGCGCTTATCCAAATCCTCATCATGTAGGTTTAACATAGCGGGCTTGAGTCCGCAGTTGGCAAGACGCTCCTCCACCTGTACAATAGCCGCCTTCTTGTCGCAAACCAACAGAACACTGCGCCCGTGGTAAAGCGCATTACTAATAATGTTGGCAATAGTCTGAGATTTTCCTGTTCCCGGTGGGCCTTCGACCTGTAAACAGCAACCTTGGTTGGTAAGCTGCACGACGCGTAATTGGCTATCATCACAGTCAAGAACCAGTCCAAGCTCTTCAAGACCATCATCTGTAATCTCGCCTAAATCGACTACTGCCACTTTGCCGCCTTCAATTTTTGCCTTAACAATCGGGTTGCGCGCTAGAGCTTGCCTCAACGGCGGTTCGGTCAACCGCTGCTGAACAACCATTTGCTGGCTACTAAAAAGACCGACGTAGCTATTATGCCACACCTGCGCACGATTACCGATTTGCGCCTTTAGTTTATTTGTAGCTTGTTCTGGACTTTCTTGCTCAGACAAGAGCGTGGGGATATTGATGCCGAAGTCGCCGCGCAAATGTGCTTTTAAAACAGGGTTTAATTGCCAATTTTCATCTTCGGAAACTATAGCCTTAATTCTGTCACCGGATGTCTGAAGTGAGGCACGTTTCAGACAAACAGGGAAAAGAGCTACTCGTGGCTTCTGACCAACACTACCTGCAATAGTAAATTCAACAGCACCATAACAAATGAACGCGCAATGTTCACCTCGCTCCCGAATACGTGTCTGGAAATTTTTGTAGAGGTTGCGGGCGATTGGGTCACTCATCGTGCCAATAATCATTGAGCCGCCATTCGCCACGGATGCGAATTCGGGTGCTTGCAGAAGTCGAAATCGCTTGACCGGCATTTTCACGAGCGGGTTGTTCAATCCCTGTGCTGTGGATTGTTTAAGCCACTTCTCTAAGTATTGTGCAAAAGTTTCAGCCATATTTTTCCTCTTGGAGTCAGACATCTAACGCAACGGATAAGAGTAGTGTATCCGTATGCGACATACAAAGAAAAATTAAATTACTTCCCCGCCAACACATCTGCTACCTCTTCCAGGTACTCCGGAAACACATCCACATAATACCTTAGGGTTGTGGCCACATCTGGGAAATCAGCCCGTTTCTCTTTCCCGCTTATTTTACCCCACCAGTTCAATAAAATCTCCAAATTTTTGTTTTGTCCAAACAACCATAATCACAACCCCTTCTTCTCCTTCTTTTTCGGCGATTGCTGGACGAGTTTCTTGACCTCACGGTCAAAGTCGGAGACATAATTCTTATCCTGCTCTTTTCTGTAAACTTCGTACTCTTTCATTGCCAAAGTCATAGCGACCTCATGACTTATCTTGCCCGCGTCAGTCAGTATCTCGTGTTCGTTAAATTTTAGAAACGCATTAAGTTTGTCTGCCCAGTCGCGCATATACATCGGCCTGCCGCGCACGGCTTGAAGTTCGGCGTAATCCAAATACATAGAGACAATACGGTTTAAATGATCCAGCTCTTTAAGACCCAAATAATTCTTGGCGATGACAACATCGCTGGGCATAATCTTACCTTTTGGCGCTCGTCGCCATGTGGTAAGCCCCATGCGGGGCTTTGAACTGCTCGCGCGTTGACTCACTATCTCCGCCGCGGTCTTGCCGGTGATGGCAAAATGAAGCCTGTTCTGGACTACCGCAAAAAATGCCTTGGTATCAGCGGCTGCCGGTGAGTAATCAATGGACGTGGCATAAATGTCAGTAATCTTCTGATACGCCATGCGTTCACTGGAACGGATATCACGTATTTCTTCAAGAAGATCATCAAAAAAACGCTGGTCAAACCGCGATCCGTATTTGAAACGGTCACTATCTAACGCGAAACCTTTGTGGATGTAGTTCTGCAGTATTTTAGTGGCCCACTGACGAAACTGCGTACCGCGCTCGGACCCGATGCGATAACCCACCGCGATGATAACTTCCAATGAGTAGTGCCGGGTATCGTATATTTTTCCATCAGCGGCAGTTATTCGGAAATTCCGAATAACTGAATCTTCTTCAAGTTCTCGCGTCCCAAAGATATTCTTAAGATGCTCGTTGACTGTCGGGATTGAAACATCGTACAAAAGCGCCATCAACTTTTGCGTAAGCCAGATGTTTTCATCGGAATACAGCACCTCGATTTTCACCGCGCCGTCCGGCGCTTGATAAATGGCAATTTGGTTATCGGGTTTTTGTCGCTTTTTTATACGCTTTGACATTATAAAATCCTCCTCCAATCTTCCGCGATCTTTTTCTCTAGCTTATGCGCTTGCGTAGTCAGGGTGGTAAATTCCTCCATCAATTCCTGCATGCGCGCTTCGAAATCTACATCGTCCATTTCCTTTTCCACAATCTCCACATAACGCCCTGGGTTGAGCGAATAGTCGTTGGCGCGGATTTCTTCAAGAGGAAAGGGTCGTGTTTAGAAACATATTGGTGCCGACAGATATGATGACATCCACAAACCCGGCCTCAATCATCTTTTTACGGATTTCCTTTCCCGCTCATTTTACCTCCAAAAACATGGAGTTTGCCAGAAGGTTTTGTCGGGCATACCGGCGGGTTGGAAGAAATTTTCCTTTCTTTGAAGACCCTATTCTAGCACTTCGCGGGCAAAAGAAGAGAGGTAAGTTCTAACAGACATTCGGGCCTTGCAGGTTGGCGATTCGTTCTTTCATTTGCGCGTGAAGCTGTTCAAAC
>CAYJQR010000077.1:0-6539 GCA_964372345.1 uncultured Planctomycetia bacterium
GGCGAGGATAATTTTGAAGTGATTACTCAATATGGAAGAGACAATTCTGATACCATGACTGGAGGGATGTTCTATGGGAAAGGTTACACGGGATTCCATAATGAAACAACGCAAAATCACTTGTGCCAATTTGATCCAAAATATAGTGGTAATCCATATGTAGATTATGCAAGCGAAGCTCAACTATTATCACCATTTTATCAAAATCTTCTAGACAGAGCAAGCAAAATTAAAGCTGATGCATTTGCTATAAGAGACGAGATTCTTGGTAGCGCAGAATTCCAATCCGCCATTGATAATAAATCTAGAGAAGAAATAAGAGCACTCTATTTAGTGGAAGAATTTAAAAGAAAGGAAAGGGTAATACCATTATTAGCTCAAGTTGAAGCATTGTATTCTGATACAATTTTGCTAACAGAAGCTGTATTGGCTTTATCAAAAGATCCCAAAGGTAATGAGCAGCAGTTATCTATAGCATTATGAGGTTTAGATACTCAGGTTTTCTGACCAGAGGCTGACGACCCTACTCCAAATCGCCTTATAAGCTGATCTAGCTGGGATAGAGTTGAGCGGTAAAATTTGTCATTCATTTTATTCCTTTTAGTAACTATTCAGGTACCTTACAGCGTCGAGACTCAATTTTTGAGCAAAATTTGCTCTCGACGAGAGGGTAAACAGAAACTGCTCAATTGAAAAATATAGCAGAAATGGGACCGGTTCTCTTTTTTTCTACGCTTAACGGCATACGGGACCATGGTTCCTGTGTGCATGATGAACGCCCAGTCGCTGGACTGCGCCAGCAATAATTCACGCGCCGCCTGGTTGAGCGCCCGTTGAACGCTCCCATTCCGGCCATGGAAACGGCGGGATAATTCTTCCATCCGCAGTGTCGCTTTATGGAGATGCCGATAGATCCAATCGTTGGCGCCGGAAAGCCATGTCTCGCCAAATGAAAAATGATAGGAATTTCCTTTTTCAGCGAGAGGGGAGGAAGGGTGCGAAGTGAGACGATGGAATGACGGACTCCCTTTGTGATGAAATTGAGACTTATTCTCAATAAAAATACAAAATAAAAATCCCCGCGCGCTATAGAAAATTTTTAAATTCCAGCGCAACCCTTTCGAAGATAGATTTCAGATTCCAATTGATGATTTGTGAAGTATCTATCATGCTCGCGATATTACAGGTGTAGCATCGTTTAGTTTGTAAATGATTAAAAGCCTCTTGAAACCCTACTTCTTTCATATTCTTTGGCTTGAAATTCATATCCCCCTGCAAGGCGTTACAAGGATAAAGATTGCCATTGCTATCAATAATAATCTCGTAACTGCCATATTGACATTTCTTTGCTTTATTACCTAAGACCTCTTTTGCTCTCTCCCGGGTTACCCAGATTTCATTCTCGAAAGGCCAATCTCGAGTATATTGCAATGTGTCGGATGAAGCAACGATTTTAGCTCCTTCCCTTTTCTTCCGATAAACAAAATCAGCCATTTCTTTTACTTTGTCTGCAGAAGCAGCAAATGGACTCTCTTTAAAAAGAAATCCCACTTGCACTTCGATATCTCTCTCCCCGCAAAAATTAAGAAATTCAGGGAAAGAAACGATAGTATATTTTGTGAGCGCCGTATTCACCCTTATCTTTAACTTCGGGAAGTTCTTTTTAACTTCTTTAATCGACGCCATTACTTTATCGAATACGCCACTGCCGCGGAGCATGTCATTTCCTTCGCCGAACCCATCTAGACTGAAACAGATGTTATCAAGTTTTGCCAGTTGCGGGACCTCCTTGATCCTATGCACAAGTGTACCGTTACTCACAATAGCAGTGATAATACCTTTTTGATCAGCATAGTCAATAATTTCACCCAGATCTCTCCTAAGAAACGTCTCACCCCCTTGGATCAATATATACCGAGTTCCCTTCGAATAAATTTCACCAATGATGCCCTTAATCTCTTCCAATGTATATTCTTCTTCTTGTCGGTTATAGTATTCGCCAAAACAATAAGTGCACTTGAGATTACACCGGCTATTGACAACTAAGTTGACGTACAAGGGGAACGGTTTTTGTTTAAAGAACCGGATTTTTAGCATATCCGCTAGAAAACTAATCTTTCTCAAAATTTTTTTATACTCCCGTAACATTTTTGTTCTTGTTCAATTGTGTTATCAAATTTTCAATCTGTTTTAAATTTTTTAATTCTACCAGCGAGCGGCGTCCGCGGATCCAGCCGTTCTTCTTCATTTGACTCAAAGTCCGGATACAACTTTCTGTGGTAGTCCCTGCCATTTGGGCAATCTCCCGATGGGTGAATGGAAGTTCCCTGCCGAATTTTTCTTGGAGGCGAACCAAAACACTCGCAATTCTTTCTTTGACCGGTTCATAGGCCATGGCGTAGGCCTGCCCCATTTTCTTGATCCGATGACAGCAAATCGCCAGCGTCTCTCTGGCAAACGCGGGGTAATCCTCCATCAGTTTAGAAAAAACAGAGGCCGGGATATGAATGAGCGCCGCGTCTATCACGGCGATGCCGTCGGCGGAATAAACGCTGTGGTCGAACGCAGAAAGACCGCAAAGCACTTCGTCAGGTGTCATAATAAACAGCGTAATCGTCTTGCCGCTGGAAGTATGCCGGACTAATTGAAGCCACCCCTCTTTGACGGCCCAAACGGATTCGGCCGCCTCCCCTTCTCTGAAGACAAAACGCCCCTTGGGATAGCGTTGCTCGGAACAGTGTTGAATCAAAGAATGCAACGCTTCTTTTGGCAGTGTCGAGAAAAGTGGGATTCGCGCCAGAAATGTTTCCATGATGATTTAGAGTTAAAATAGCCGAATTCCAGACGGATATGTATGATTCGAATCATATAAGGACGATTTTTGTTATAACTCGCTGGCGGTATTGATATTACGGATATGATCCAATGGGAATCTGTAGGAGAGCAGATGTTTTCGCGGGAGATTTTCCAGAAACCCATGCAGGGAGAGATCTCTTGTTTGAAGCGTCTGAAAGACTTGCTGACAAAGAAAAGATTCGTAAATTCCAGGGAAAGGAAGCCACTGATTTTCGCTAATGGAATAGCAAGTCGCCAGATTCTCCTTTTTATGGGCTTGGATTAAAACTCTTAAAATAGGGATCGTCAGCCAAGGCATATCGCAAGTCAACGCTAACAACGAAACCCCTTCAAGTGAAGACATCGCTGTGTAAAGTCCCCCCAGCGGTCCTTTATTGGGAATAGCGTCTCGCAAAATAGGGTATTTCAAAAAAGAGTAATCGGACGACTCATGAGTCACGACCACCGGTTCCAGCCCCAGTTCTTTTAATAGCGTGGCTGATTTTTCAATCATCGTCATCGAACCAATCGCCGCCAGCGCCTTATCCGATCCGAAACGGCGGCTTCGTCCACCGGCGAGAACAATCCCTTTGATCATTATAGATTCCTCTACTTCGTCCGTCCTTCGACAAGTTCAGGACGGACTTCGGTCGGAATGACAAAACTACTCGGCATATTTTACAGCTCCACAAAACCCCGTTACCCATTCATAGGTTCCATCCGTATAGATTTCTTTTTTCCAGATGGGGACTGTTGTTTTAATCCCTTCAATAACGGCTCGGCACGCTGAAAACGCTTCTTGACGGTGCGCGGCGCTGACTGTAATCGCCACAGCCACTTCCCCTACCTCCAGCCAGCCGACCCGGTGTAGGACCCGAATGTCATCGGCTGCGTAGTCCTGTCTCGTCTTTTCGACAATTTGCTGAATTTGTTGATTGGCCATTTTAGGATAGCAGTCGTAGTAAATCCTCGAAACTGACTTTCCTTGATGGTGATTCCTCACCACTCCGACAAACGAAGCCACTGCCCCGCAAGAAGGAGATGGTTTTTGTGCCAGGAATTTAGCCAAATCAATCGGTTTATCGGTAACCCACTTTCCATTCTCCATTTTCCATTCTCCGTCTTTCTATCCACCTGCCACAGGAGGCATGAGCGCTAACGTATCCTCGTCTGAAAGTTCTTCGTCTCCACTCACTAATTGCTCATTAACAGCATACAAAAGAGGAAGAGATTCCAGAGAGCGTAAGCCGGCTTGTTCAAGAAGCTGACAAACAAGTTTTTTCACCGTGCTCTTTTCTGGGGCTTGAACAACTCGTTCCTGTTCACCCAGCGCTTCCCGCAATTGTGCAAAGAAAAGAACTTTGATCTTCATATAGAGAATTTATCCTCTGTCTATGGCAGTAAATGAATTTTTATCTTCTTCCCTTTTCTTATAACTGTCCCACCGGGAGCCACCACAAGCAAGCAATCGGCTTGGCACAAGGAAGAAATCATATGCGAACCTTGATGCTTCAACGGAAAAACGATTTTACCTTTGTGATTGGAGCTGACCTTTCCTTTCAAGAAAAGAGATTTCTTTTCATCAGCTCTGACAGCCTCTCCCAGGGGAAAAGTCTCCATTGGCAGATAGAAATCCTTAAATCCCATCATCGCTCGGAGCGCCGGAAAAACATACTCGTAAAAACAAACGAAAACGCTGGCTGGATTTCCGGGAAGGCCGAAGATTAGCTTTTTTCCTTTTTTGCCGAAATAAACCGGCTTGCCCGGTTTCTGGCTGACTTTCCAGAAGATGTTCCGCACACCGAATTCACCCAAGATTTCTTTGACATAATCATAATCACCCACCGATACTCCCCCCATGAGAACCAAAACATCGCTCCTTCGGAGGGCCTGACTGACTTCTTTTTTTAATAACGTGGGCTTATCGGCTGTCTGCCGAACCGATGCCGGTTCGATCTCCATCTGCCGCAGGGCGCAGGTGATCATCGGTGAATTACTGTCATAAATTTTCCCGCGCGCTAATTTTTTGCCGGACGCGACGAGTTCACTCCCCGTCGCGATGAGAGAAACCTTTGGTTTCCGGAAAACTAGAACTTTGTTTTTACCCAACGATGATAAAAAACCGACCGTACCTGGATTGATGACGTTTCCTTTATTGAGTACTTTCTCCCCTTTTTTTATCTCTTCTCCTTGGTAACGGATATGCTTTCCTTTGCCAATGGGATGGTTAATCCCCAAAAAACGCCCTCCACTTTCCATTTTCTCTGCCTCAGCCTGAGGCTGATCAGCCTTCGGCTGAAGAGGCAGACCCGCCTCCTCCTTGGGAAGGATGGTATCGGCCCCATTGGGAATCAACGCCCCGGTCATGATTCGGTAACATTCATTTCGTTTTAACGGACGCTTGGGGTTATCTCCTGCTTTAATTATTCTTTTGATTTCCAGATAAACCGGACAACCGGCAGCCGCTTTTTGGGTATCGCCAGCTCTCAGCGCGTAACCATCCATGGCCGAATTGTCAAAAAGAGGGAGATCAAAAGGAACGCGAATTCCTTCCGCAAGAATACACCCCAGGGATTCCGCTAAGGGAACTCTCTCCTTGAGCAAAGCAGGAATATTTTGAGCGATCAACCGCTGTGCTTGTTTTACAGTAATCATCCCTTTATTTTCCTTAAGAAAGTTCCAGGCACTTCCGCCTTCTTTTCGACCCGTTTGTTAAAAACATTTTTCATTGTCATTCCGAGCGACCCTGAGCGAGCGAAGCGAGTCGAAGGGGAGTCGAGGAATCTAACGTTAGATTCTTCGACTCCGCCCCGCCTAAAGGCGTGGCTCCGTTCAGAATGACACCATAATCCCACCCCAGATCAGCCGTGCCGAAACATAGAAAATCAATCCTGCTAAAAAGCGCTGGAAGGAAACTTGAGGCAGACGATAAGCCCCTAATCTTGAACCGATCTGTCCACCTAGAAAAACAGCAACCCCTAACGGCAATAATCCTTCTAACTGGAAAACTCCTTTCTGCCAATGCCCCATTAAGCCGGCGAATGAATTGACCACGATGAAAAAACTGGCGGCGGCCGCGGATTCTTTCGCGTTGACCCACCGCATCAAAAGTAAAAGAGGACTTAAGAAAATCCCTCCCCCGATGCCGATCAGCCCGGATAAAAAACCAAGCCCTGCGCCGACAGGCAAACCAAAAATCCATGTTTGTTTCGGAGAAATTTCTTTAGTCGACTGAAATTCTTTTCCTGTGATGATCATTCGCGCGGCAACCGCCATTAAAGAAATCCCTAGAAGAAGCGAGAAAAGCCGTTTCCCGATTAAAAAAGTCCCTCCCCAATAAGCCATCGGGATAGAGAGCGCCACAAAGGGAAGCGCTTTCCCCAACCGAAAATGTCCCGCCCGGTAAAAGTTCCAGAAGCCGCCGGTCGTCACGATTAAATTACAGACGAGCGCCAACGGTGGAATTTGCTGGTACGGCAGCCCCGCAAGAACCAGGACTGCCAGATACGAGGACCCCCCTCCAAAACCCACCATGGAGTAAAAGAGGGCGATGAAGAAAAAAAATAAAGAAATCCAAATAGGAATCACATCCATTTTCTATTAAGAAAGTTCCAGGCACATCCGCCTTCGGCGGATAAGTCTGGAACTCAGTGCCCTCCTCCACCCATCATCTTGTAAGAATGCAGAATTGCCGGGAAAATCGC
>CAYJQR010000077.1:6639-9164 GCA_964372345.1 uncultured Planctomycetia bacterium
AGTGCCCTCCTCCACCCATCATCTTGTAAGAATGCAGAATTGCCGGGAAAATCGCATCCAGTGTCTCCTCCACTCCATTGGAAGAGCCGGGGAGATTGACAATGAGAGTTTTTCCTTTTTGGCCGGCGATTCCGCGGGAGAGCATGGCGTACGGCGTCCGCTGTTGTCCAAAGGCGCGTCCTGCTTCCAGAATTCCCGGGATTTCTCGTTCAATCACTTGGCGGGTTGCTTCAACAGTAACATCTCTGGGTCCTAAACCCGTTCCTCCAGTTGTCAGAATTAAGTGAATTCCATCGTCACATAATTTTCCGAGCAGTTCGGTAATTTGTCTTTGTTCATCGGGAAGAACGCAATAACTGGGATGAATCCCATAATTTTCTAGTCTTTGCTGAATGATCTTGCCAGACTTATCTTCGCGCGTTCCTTTAAAGGTTCCATCAGAAGTCACGATCACAGCCGCGGAAAATCCTTTTGGGATTTTTTCTACGAAATCGGATTTGCCCCCTTCTTTGGAAACGAGTTTCGTCGAGACAATCTCCATCTCCTTATCCACCGGTTTGAGCATATCGTAGAGAGTGAGCGCCGCTACAGAGGCGGAAGAGAGCGCTTCCATCTCAACGCCGGTTTTCCAGATGGCTTCCACCGAGGCTGTGATGTTGACTCGATCGCCAAGTACTTCAAACTCGATCTCTACCGAATTAATCGGAATCGGATGGCAGTATGGAATGAATTCGTGCGTTTTCTTGGCCGCGTTGACTGCGGCCACCCGCGCCACAACGAGCGCGTCCTTTTTGGGGAGATCGTTGTTCTTCAGCCGCTGAATAGTCTCTGGTTTAGCGACTAGGGCGCTGGCCGCGACTGCTTTCCTAAGTGTGTTGATTTTGTTTGTGACAGATTTCATGGGCCGCTTTACTAAAACGAAACTATCTTGTCGCTCTCCTTCACGATCAGGTAAAGATCCTGCATCGTGGACATCGGACAGAATTCTGTTCCTTTGGAATTACGAATCTTAAGACATGTTCCACAAGCAAAAATTTCTCCACCCGCATCAACGAAAGCTTTCATCTGTTCAGTGACCTTGAAATGCTCAGTGTCCAGAGATTCACACTCGACCCCTTTGGCAAGGAGAAAAACCTTCACGGTGTCTTTCTGCTTCTGGGCAAAAACTCCAAACCGAAAAGCGTTCCATGCCGTTTCAGGGTCCGATGAATAAATCACAATACCCAGTTTCACTTTTGATCACACCTCCCCTGTATTCCAAACTTACTAAAGAGCTTCTCCATTAAACAGAAGCCGGTGATCCCCGCAAAGATCATCATGATCGCCACGAAATAAGCTAAGGGCTTAAAGAAAAGAAGCCCTATGATGATGAGTATCCCATTGGTGATTCTTGTCAGACTGATTGAAGCCATATCTCTACCTCCTCTGTTGTTATATTACCCAAAAGGCACCAGCAGGTAACTCAGTTTTTTCCTGTTCTCCCCATTTCCCATTCTCCATTTTCCGTTTTTACTACCCGCCCAGCGCCCGAATCATCGGGTTCGATACAAAGACTGAATCGTAATTCTCGTCCGGCCGAAAGGGTTTTTCGTTAAACCAGTTCCCTTTGGGTTTGATCTCTGCGGCGTATCGAATCGCCTGAATGATTTCCTCGTCAGGGGCGTTACTCTTTAAAAGCTCCTTGATGGAAACTTCTTTATCCGAAAAGAGACAGGGGCGAATTTTCCCATCGGCGGTTAAACGAATCCGCGAGCAGGTATCGCAGAAAGATTCCGTCAGTGAGGCAATGAACCCCACGCTCCCTTTCCCGCCGAGAATTGAAAAACTTTGAGCGACATTGCCATTCCGCGGAAGTTCCTCGAGTTGAAAATTCTCGAATACAATCGAGCGGACATCTTGAATCGGTAAAACCATATCCGGCCGCCAGCCAGTCCCGCAGAGGGGCATGAATTCCAAAAATCTCACCTCTAAGGGATACTGATACGCCATTTGGACAAACTCAATAATCTCCTGTCGAGTCAATCCTTTGAGGACCACCATGTTAAGTTTGACCGGGAATCCGGCTTGAAGGGCTAAAAAAACCGCTTCTAACACCTGATGAAACGTGTCAGAGAGAGTGACTTCTTTAAACCGAGCCGGTTCCATGCTGTCTAAACTGATATTGATTCGATCCAGCCCCGCTTCCTTGAGCGGTCTCACCAAAGGACCCAGCCGGCTGGCGTTGGTAGTGATGGATAAATCCTTGACAGTCTCGATCTCTTTAAGGGCGCGGATAATATCGAGAATATCTTTTCTTAAGAGCGGCTCGCCGCCGGTCAGGCGTACCCGTGTCACGCCGAGCTGTCCGATTAATCGGACAAAGCGGATGATCTCAGAACGAGTGAGATATTTCGAAGGAGATAAAAAAGAAATCCCTTCAGCCGGCATGCAGTAGATACATCGGAAATTGCAGAGGTCCGTTAAAGAAATCCGAAGATAGTCCATACGACGGCCGTAGGAATCCACCAGTGAAGCTTGCTGTGTCA
>CAYJQR010000078.1:0-8805 GCA_964372345.1 uncultured Planctomycetia bacterium
GGTCGATCACTATGTTTATACATATCTGCAATGCCACTTAAGATGCGAAGGGGAAAGATAATAACACCGTGATCTTCTGTTCCTTGCATTTTCCCATAAGTATCTTCGGAGCTTAAGCTGGAGTTGGCAAGCGCTGTCATAACTGCTGAATTCTCTCTTACGTACTTCTCATCATAATGCACTTAATGCGGTAGTTCACGTGATAAACTTTAAATAATTCTCCGAATCCACCCGCTCAAAACGCGCGTCGGGATACGCCTTGATAAAGTCATTGGGCAACGTGGCCTTCGCCGATGGATTCCACTTAAATTCATGGGCAGTCAGGCGTCCTTCCCATTCTTCAATCCAGTCCACTTCCTTTTTATCATAAGTGCGCCAGAAATAATTCGCGCAGGACATTCCGGTATACTCTTGCTTTTTGAGCCGCTCCATCACCAGATAGTTTTCCCATAGGGCTCCGGTATCGTCACGCAAATTGAGGGGGTTGAAATTCTGGATCAGCGCGTTGCGAATTCCGCTATCATAAAAATAGTACCGTGAATTTTTTGAAATTTCTTTTCTCAAATTCCGGCTGAACCCGCGCAGTTGATAAATCACAAAGGCCTTCTCCAGAAGGTCCAGATAACGGTCCACTGTGTTCTTACTGAGACCTAATTGACCGCCCAACTCAGTGAAAGAGACCTCTTTGCCGATCTGGAACGCCAAGAGCTGTAACAGCCGCACCAGCTTATCGGAATGCCGCAATCCTTCCAGTTCCAGAATATCTTTATAGAGATAGGACGAAATAATTTCCTTTAAATACCGCTGGCGAAGTTGGTCGTCTTCACACAAGACCACCTCCGGATAGGAGCCGTAAATTAACCGGCTTTCCAGTCGCGCTAGTGTCTGGGCCGCGTTTTCTTTCTGTCCCAATTCCATTTGGGCCAAAGGGAACAACCGGAGCGTCCATTTTCGTCCGGTTAACGGCTCACCCACTTGAGAGGCCAAGTCAAAAGAGGATGATCCTGTGGCAATAACCCGGATATCTGGGATATGATCCACAATCAATTTCAGGTTCAGACCAATCGCCGGGATTTTTTGCGCTTCATCAATGATGAGCCACTTCTTTTGCCCGACAAAATTTTTGAGCTTGTCAATGGACTGCGACGATAGAACCTGCTGAATGAAAAAGTCTTCCCCGTTGACCAGGTGGTAGGGCTCGTTAAGACTCTCAAGAAAGTGTTCCAGAAGAGTTGTTTTTCCTGTCCGGCGGGGTCCATAGACCAGCACAGCTTTGTTTGGCGCAGTCAGTTTTTGAAGATTCGAAAGCTGGTATTGTGGGATATACATTTAAATTAACCCTATATTAGTGAATACGGTCCATTAGCTGACTAAATTATACCATATTTGGTCAAATTGTCAACTGGGGGGTCACTTCTTCATTGCCCCGACCGCCGCTTCGATCCTGGCGACCTGCGCTTTGGGAACGACTTTACGAAAATAGGGAAGATAATGAGTCCGGCGCAGGAGAATTTCTTTGGCGAAGAGACTGCCGGTGTATTCGGCGTGTTGCGCGATCATGCCTTGCAAGGTTTCAACGTCTTTTTCACTTTCGACTTGCTCCAGTTGAACTAACTGCGGGTTGTACAGATTGGGGAGTCCGCCTTCCTCATCCAGAATAAACGCCATCCCTCCGGTCATGCCGGCGCCAAAGTTACGCCCCACTTTTCCAAGCACGACTACGATCCCGCCGGTCATATACTCACATCCATGATCGCCGAGTCCCTCGACTACGGCCCGCCCGCCGCTGTTACGCACGCAGAAGCGCTCGCCGGCTCGTCCCGCCGCGTAGAGAATCCCACCGGTAGCGCCATACATCACGGTATTCCCGATGATCACGTTCTGCCGCCAGTCGAATCTACTTTCTCGCGGAGGATAAATAATCAATTCTCCACCCGCCATTCCCTTGCCGACGTAGTCGTTGGCTTCCCCTTCAAGGATAAGACGGACACCCCGAATTAAGAACGCCCCAAAACTTTGTCCGGCGCTCCCGCGGAATTTTACTTCGATTGTCCCATCGGGAAGGCCCGCATTTCCGTACCGCCGCGCGATTTCTCCGGAGAGACGGGTTCCTACGGCGCGGTTGGTATTTCTAATCGGGGATTCCAACCGTACCTGCCCCAATCCTGCCAGCGCGGCTTGACCGTGCTGGATCAGCCAGTTGTCAAAAGGGACTTCATCCCGATCGTTTCTCTCCTGTGTGTGCTTCCATGGCCTTTTATGTTCGGGATCCACTTGCGTCAAGATTTTGGAGAGATCCAATTTGGCCGCTTTCGGATGATCCTTAAAATACTCCTCCGGCTTTCTTGTCAATAACCCCGTGTGGCCGACGATATCATCTAATTTCCTAAATCCTAACTGCGCCAGAATCTCGCGGATTTCCCGCGCGACGAAATTGAAGTAGTGAACAACATGCTCGACCGGCCCGTCGTATTTGGCGCGAAGCTTTTCATCTTGCGTCGCTACTCCGACGGGGCAGGTATTCAAATGGCACTGCCGCACCATGCAGCATCCCGCGGCAACGACCGGGGCAGTCCCGAACCCATATTCCTCAGCGCCAAGAATGGCCGCTATCACCACATCCCGGCCCGTTTTTTGCCCGCCGTCGGCCCGAAGCCGGACCCTGCCCCGAAGATCGTTCAAGACCAGCACCTGCTGCGCTTCGGAAAGCCCCAGCTCCCACGCGCTGCCGGCATACTTAATAGAGGAAAGAGGAGACGCTCCTGTCCCGCCGTCATGGCCGCTGATCAAAATCGTGTCGGCGTGCCCCTTGGCGACCCCCGCGGCGATTGTTCCGACTCCCGCTTCCGAAACAAGCTTCACGCAAACCGTCGCGCGCGCGTTCGATGTTTTCAAATCATAAATTAACTGCGCCAAATCCTCGATGCTGTAAATATCGTGATGGGGGGGAGGTGAAATCAACGCCACTCCCGGCACCGTGTGACGGTTGGCCGCGATTTCCTGAGTCACTTTATACCCGGGAAGCTGGCCCCCTTCTCCCGGTTTGGACCCTTGCGCCATCTTGATTTCAAACTGAATCGCTGAAGCCAGGTATTCCGGCGTCACGCCAAACCGCCCCGAGGCCACCTGTTTGATCACGCTGTTAGGGGAGTCGCCGTTCTTGATCACATGATAGCGAGAGGGATCTTCTCCCCCTTCGCCGCTGGAGCTTTTCCCTTTGATCCGGTTCATCGCCATCGCCAACGTTTCGTGCGTTTCACGCGAGAGCGCGCCGTGAGACATTCCGGAGACGCAGAATTTCTTCCTTATCTCTTCGATCGGTTCGACTTCATCAATAGGGATCGGCTTACCGGGAGCGAAATCCATCAGATCCCGCAGAGTCACCGGCTCCCGATGATTCACGGTATCGGCAAATTTCTGATAGTCCTCCCATTGGCCGCTCTCGACCGCCGCGTGGAGAAAACGAATGACGTCGGGATTGAAGGCGTGATACTCCCCCTCCTTCCGAAAACGATAATATCCTCCCGCCTCCAGCGTTGAGTTGCTCCCGTCGCCGGGGAAAGCGGTTTTATGCCATTTGAATAAATCGGCGGCAATCTCGGCATAACGAATCCCGCTGACCCTCGAAGAAGTTCCGGTAAAACAGTCGTTCACCAACTGGGTATCCAGTCCAATCGCTTCAAAAATTTGCGCCCCGTGATAACTGGAGACGGTGGAGATTCCCATCTTGGACATGATCTTCAAGATCCCTTCCTCGAGCGCTTTTTTGTAATTCTTTAATCCCTTCGGCAGATCAAGATCCTTAAACTCTCCCGTCTCGACCAACGCCCGTATGATTTCGTACGCCAAATAGGGATTGACCGCGCTCGCGCCATACCCTATCAACAGAGCCACGTGATGCACGTCCCGCGCTTCCGCCGTCTCACAGAGAAGACTTACCTTCATCCGTTTTCCCTCACGAATCAGATGATGATGAACTGCCCCCACGGCGAGCAGGTCGGGGATATGGATCAACTGCCTATCGGCTCCTTGATCGCTTAAGATAATGATCCTTTTCCCTTGATCAATGGCAAGACTTGCCTGGCGGCACAAACGACGAACTGCTTTCTCAAGTCCCTCGACTCCGTCAGTAACAGGAAAAAGCGTTTCTAACGTCGCCGAAGCAAACTCTTTATCTTTTAGCTGGCGAATGGATTCCAGTTCCAAATCAGTCAATACCGGTGAAGTCAACTGCAGTAACCGGGCATGTTGTTCGGTCTCCTCAAAACAACTCCGTCGCTGTCCTAATAATGTGTAGAGCGACATGACAATTTCTTCGCGGAGCGAATCAATCGGGGGATTGGTGACTTGAGCGAACATCTGCTTAAAATAAGTATAGAGAAGCCGTGGTTTCTTAGAGAGTACCGCGTGCGGAGTATCATCCCCCATTGAACCGACCGGTTCTTTTCCATCGGCCGCCATCGGTTTGAGAACCATTGAAATCTCTTCCTGCGTGTAGCCAAAGGCCGCTTGTTTCTGTTTGAGCGCTCCTAAATCGAGCGGCTTGCCGTTCGGCTGTGGTTCCATCATGTGGAAAGATAAAGTGTGCATTTGCCGCCGGACCCAGTCACTGTACGGGTTTCGCGCCGCGTAAAAATCTTTAATCTCCTGATCGCGGTAGAATTTCCCTTTTGTCGTGTCAATCGCGATCACCCTTCCCGGGCCCAGTTTTCCTTTCTCGACAATCTCCCCCTCCTCGAGTTCAAGAACACCGGCCTCTGAGGCCATGACGACAAGCCCATCTTTCGTGATGAGATAGCGGGCCGGCCGCAATCCGTTTCGATCCAAACAAGCCGCGACGATCCTTCCATCGGAAAAAGCTAACGCGGCTGGTCCATCCCACGGCTCCATAATACAAGAATGGTATTGGTAAAAAGCGCGGTGAGTCGGATTCATATGCGGCATGTTTTCCCACGGCTCGGGGACCAGCATCATCGCCGCGTGCAGTAAATCCCGCCCTGACATGACGAGCGTCTCCATGACGTTATCAAGACTTGCTGAATCGCTTCCCCCGGGCTGCACAATCGGCTTGAGCCGTTCAATCCGTTCTCCCCAAGCTTCAGAATGCAACTCTGGTTCGCGCGCCCGCATCCAGTTCCGGTTTCCCATCAACGTATTGATCTCGCCGTTATGCCCCAAAAAACGGAACGGCTGGGCCATGAACCAGTTAGGCATGGTGTTAGTGCTGTACCGCTGATGGAAAACCGCGATGGCGGTTTCATAAAGAGGATCCGAAAGGTCGAGGAAGAATTTTTTTAACTGGGAAGCAACAAAAAGCCCCTTATACACCAGGGTATGATTCGAGAATGAGGGAATATAGAATCCTTCGACCCCTAAATGGAGAATTTTCTGTTCGATGCTGTTCCGGACTAAATAGAGGAGCCGTTCATACTCTTCAACAGAAATAGTTTCCGGACGAGCCAGCAAAGCTTGAACAATTTCCGGCTGGCTGGCCCGCGCATGGTTTCCCAAAACAGAAGGATCCACCGGCACCGGCCGCCATCCCAGCCAAACTAGTTTTTCTTCAGCCGCTTCTTCTTGAACAATCTTCCGGCAGCGGTCGGCCAACTCTTTTTCGCGCGGTAAGAAAAACATCCCAACCGCCATGTCCCCGGGTTTGAAACGAGTCCCCCGTTCTCCCGCCAGCTTCGCGGCTTCTCGCGCGAAAAGTTTCTGCGGAATCTGAGTGAGGATGCCGGCTCCATCGCCGGTCTTCGCATCTCCAGCGATGGCGCCGCGATGCGTTAAATTAACAACCGCCTGAATCGCTTTCTGCAAAACATCGTGGTTTCGCTGGCCGGAAATGTTCGCCACAAACCCCACCCCGCAGGAATCCCTCTCAAAGCTAGGATCGTAAAGCCCGATTGCTTTCATCCCACCACCTGGTTTACTCAACCGCTTTTTAAAAAGCGGTTGAGTGGATTCGCCTTTAGCGAATCCAGCCGAACTTCGTTTCGCAAAACCAAGTGGTGGGATCATGGTAACTCTGTATTATATCGGGTGATAGTTGGAGCCGCAACAGGAATTTCTCGTTAATATAGACGCGCCCAGGGAGGATTTTCCTGCAAAGAATTTTAGAAAAATTAACTCGCGGCGGAATATGGAAAGCAACTCCCCTCTCCCCTTGGGGAGAGGGAAAGCCTGTCTGCCTCAGGCAAGGGTGAGGGGTGATCTGTGGATAACTGCCAGACCCGAAAGAGGCAGGAACTTTTCTGTTTGGGAATAGAGGTCTTTTACCTCGTCGGTAACGAAGGAGAAATTTACCAGCTTCTTTTAATAATTCCTGCGCGCCGCGTAAGTAAAATGCGAGAAATATTTCTTCCATGAGGATTCGGTCGACATAAATTGGTTTGTCCCGAAGAAATAATCCACAAGGGCTTCACGGACGCGGGAGATTTCTTTTAAGCGGGGTAAACTCGTAATGCCTCCCAGCGTCAAATCCATCAGCTCAAGAGCGCGCTCAAACGCCTGTCGGCTATAGGCGGCATTATCTTTCGCCCGCCAGCTCAACGCGCGCTCCACCTCGCTTCCGATATTGGCCATCTGCTCAAGAAAAGACAACTGATCCCAGCGCCCCGCCGCGAGGGCTTTATGTTGACCGCTCATGACTGACCTTTTTTGTGACAACCGCTATAATTCTTTTACGTGTCTCTTCATCCTCCACGCCGCGGCTTCTATTTCCTTGAGACGGGCGCATATTAATCATGGAATCGAATTCAATAAAATCATCCCCCCGCATTTCCGGATAAAAGTTGATCCCCCAGAGATCTTTCTGCTTGGAGCCGTTCTGCAAGAGCAGGGCCTCCAAATCAGAATGGAGTTCGGCGTTGACGGCGATAATCTCCCTGTCAATATCGACCACGGCTTTTACCAAATCCCCGAACATACCGGCGGCCATTTGCCTAAGCTCGTCGAAAGTTAACACATTCGTGATTATTCTCATCTCATCCAGATTATACCTGAATGAGGCGTTTTAAGCGATAACTCGGTTTTGCTTGAAAGGATAGCTCTTTCTATGTTAGCGTAATGGTATCCATGTTCAAGGCGCCGCGTGTTATTTTATTTGCCAGTGTCTTTCTCCTGGGGACTGCTGTCTCTCATGCTGAGGATGTCGAACCGGATCCGGATAGACATCCGGAGTGGGTCAAACGAGCCGAGTACAGCATGCAATGGGAAACGGATCAAACTCCCATCATCTATTTTGAAACGATCCACCCCATTTATCAAGATCCCTCCAAAACGAACACCTATTTTATACAGCCGCGTATTTCTATCCAACGCCTCCGCGGTATTTATAACTTCGGGATTGGCTACCGGCGTCTTCTTTTGGATGACAACCTGCTCGCGGGAATTAACACCTTCTATGACAATGAATACAGACACCGTCATGAAAGGGTCGGCGTGGGAGTAGAAGCCATCGGGAAAAGAGCGGAGATCAGGTTTAACAGCTATTTCGGCGTCTCCCGCACCTACATCGTGCAGGAATCTCCCGCGGATACCCTCTTTGAAAAAGCAGTGGACGGAGTTGATTTTGAAGTAGGGACCCCCATTCCTTTTCTCCCTTTCGCGAAAATTTTCCATAGAGGCTTCTGGTATGACTTCAAAAAATCCACCAAGAATATGCAGGGGGACCAGTGGCGCCTTGAACTGAAACCCTCGAAGCATCTCACCGTTGACATGGAAACATTTAACGACAACAAAGGAGAACGAGAGTACCGCGGGAGAGTCGCCGTGAAATTTTTCTTCCATTCCTTCTCCCCAAGAGCTCTCCTTGCCGACTTGCGAGCTAAGAAAGCCCCTTATCGAGACGTTGACTTGGGAGAAAGGACCTTGGACTTTGTTGAACGGAGCATGACAATCCAAGTCGAAAAATGGAAAGACGTCGGAGGAGTGTCGGTTGAGGTAGGGAGGACTTGATGAAAAATTCCCTTTCTCTCTTTGTGGTTTTTCTAGCGCTGTCATTTTTGTTTGTCGTAAGAAGCGATGCCGCGACGGTCGCCACAGCGACGCCGGCCGTGTATAAGGTCACGGTCCAGAAGTTTGAGGCCTCCACCGATGGCGGGACGACATGGATCACGATAAAGCAGCAGAATCAAGAAATGGATATTGCCTCCGTCACTGCCGGCCAGGTAGCGGCGGGATACGTCTCGGACATAGGTATTCCGGTAGGAACTTACAATCGAATCCGTGTCACCGTTTCCGCGACCTTTAAGATGCAGGGGTTTGCTTATTACTCTAGTGATAACAGAACTTATTTCACCACGGCAAGCGGCGACAGTAGTGTCGCCGGCAATGTCTCCGATACCTCACAGTTCACCAGCTATGGCGAGTTGAGCATCACCCTACCAGGCCAAACACAAATTCAATCCGAGTTTAATCTCTCCGGCTCCACGATGATCGTCGCCAAGGGAATCACTAGGAAGTGCACCGTGAGTTTTGACGTTGCCAACACCCTCGTGCTGGACGACACCAGTGGAGTCGTTGATTTCTATCCCGCTCAACCGACCGTCACTCAGACAATTTCCTAATTAGATTGACCACACTATTACCTATAAAAAGCGTGAAAAGCCATATTTTTCTGATGTCACCGTCGAGGTACTTTTACTACATTTTAGCAAATCGGTAAAAATTAATGTAGTTGCACCTTTTGGATTTTCTGGATAATTAGGTAATATGCTATAATAGACCCGTGAGAGGATAGAACCCTATGTCCGCAAAAAAGATAAGCGATATTTTGATGGAGAAAAAGATCTATCAGGTCTTGCG
>CAYJQR010000079.1:0-6519 GCA_964372345.1 uncultured Planctomycetia bacterium
TGTTTGAGGAATTTGTGGGGATGATGCAATGAACCATCCCCAGCGATAAAAACTGAGTCTTCGTTACTCCAATGGTTCACTGACGCTCCCCAGGTGTCGTGGGATGTCCATGCGTTCATGAAGAACACGCAAGATAAAGATCTGGGTAGGGCGTTTTTTGAAGAAAATCACATGTTTCCCTTCTTGGTAACTAAAGAGGTCTGGAAGGATTTCATTACGAGGTCGGCCTTTCTTAGGATTCTTAGCGACATCAATGAAACATCGTTCTAGTCGTTTGAGATATTCTTTAGCTTGGTTTTGTCCCCACGTTTTCGCTGTATAGTTCCAGATATGAACTAGGTCCGCATCAGCCGCTAGAGTCAATCGGTATCTAGGCATGATGGGTTATTTCTCTTTTTGGAGTTGCTCTTCGATGATTTCATCAACAGATCGGTCACTGAATAGTCCCCGATCCGCTTCGCTAGCGCCCAAACGGACTGCATCCCGAAGGACTTGGAACTTCAGTTCATTCACCTGTTCTTGTTGCTCCATGAACCTTAATGCTTCCCGAATGACCTCGCTGGCGTTATTATAAAGACCTGTCTGGACCTTCTCTTTGACAAGTTCCTCTAAACGGCTTGTTAAGGAAATATGCATATTAATCCTCTCCTTGTTTTCCTTCTACTGTAAGGATATCACATGATACAAACATTGTCAATGTTTGTAGAAATCAATTTCCACTAAAAAGTGATCTAATTCACCAACTTTTTGCGGGTAACTTGCCATTTGGCATGGTAAAATGACAAAAGGGTCTCTATGCGTATCGTCGCTGACTTACACATTCACTCCAAGTACAGCCGGGCTACTAGTCCCACCATGGATCTCGACACTCTCTCAAAATGGGCGAAGTGGAAGGGGATCACGGTCATGGGGACAGGGGATTTTACGCATCCCTTGTGGTTTCGAGAACTACAGCAAAAGTTAAAGCCTGCCGCTGAAGGGTTGTATCAATTTGACGATGTCTACTATATGCTGACGGTAGAACTGAATCATCTCTTTTACATCGCCGGGAAAGCCAAAACGATTCACAATCTTGTTTTTGTCCCGACACTCCAGGTCGCAGAGAAACTGAACAAGGAACTATCCCGATTTGGGGATTTGATGTCAGACGGCCGTCCTTTGATTCGACTGGAGGCGAAAAAGTTGGTCGAGATTGCTCTGGCGATTGATCCCACCTGCATGATTGTCCCGGCCCACGCCTGGACGCCCCATTTCGCGATCTTTGGTTCCAACGGCGGGTTCGATTCTCTTGAGGAGTGTTTTGGCGAACGAACCAAAGATATCCACGCGATCGAGACCGGGCTTTCCAGCGACCCCGCGATGAACTGGCGGTGGAGCGATTTGGACGGAGTCGCTTTGATTTCTAACTCGGACAGCCATTCCGCGCCGAGGATTGGACGGGAAGCGAACGCGCTGGAATGTGAATTGAGTTATCAAGGGATTACCGAAGCGATTAAAAGCAAGGATCCGAAACGGTTTTTAATGACGGTCGAGTTTTTCCCGGAGGAAGGGAAATATCATTACGACGGCCATCGTAATTGCAAGAGCCGTCTGGATCCCGAAGAGACGATCCGGCGGCAGTACCGCTGTCCCGTGTGCGGAAGTGCTGTCACGGTGGGGGTCATGCATCGAGTGCAGAAGTTGAGTGACCGCCCCGTCGGATACAAGCCGGCCAACCCGGTGCCCTTCAAAAATTTGATCCCATTGCAGGAGATTATCGCTGACGCGAAAGGGATCGGAGTTGGCACAGCGGGGGCAGCACAGGAGTATCACTCGCTCATCCAGCGCCTTGGGACGGAGTTCCATATTTTATTGGAAGCGGAAGGAGAGCAGATCCGAAAATTTGCTTCTCCCAAGGTTGCTGAAGGGATTTTACGTGTCCGTGAGGGGAAAGTAAAAATACAGCCCGGATATGATGGGGAATACGGCAAGATCAGTATTTTTGGAGAAGAAGAGAAGCAGACGGAAAAGCAGATGACTTTGTTTTAGTAAACAGAATTCCCCGTGGACTTCAGCCAGAGGCTGATCTTGCCTTAGGCATGATGCCATGGGGTTACCACACATAAAAAGGGAGAGGGGGTCACGGACAATGCCCAAGCGAACCGACATTCACAAGATTTTAATCATCGGCTCCGGACCGATCGTCATCGGTCAGGCGTGCGAGTTTGATTATTCCGGGACCCAGGCCTGCAAAGCATTAAAACAGGAAGGGTATCAAGTAATTCTAGTCAACTCTAACCCGGCGACGATCATGACCGATCCGGAAATGGCAGACCGGACTTACATTGAACCGATCACTGTTGATTTCGTCGCCAAGATTATCGAGAAAGAAAAACCGGACGCGCTCTTACCAACGATGGGGGGACAGACAGGGCTCAATGTCGCGGTGCAATTGGCCGAAGAGGGAGTTCTTAAAAAATTCGGTGTCGAGATGATCGGCGCGAAACTACCTGCGATCAAGAAAGCCGAAGACCGAGGGCTTTTTAAAAAAGCGATGCAGAAGATCGGACTGGACCTGCCGCAGAGCGGAGTGGCGCACTCTAAAGAAGAGGCGCTGGCGATTGCCGAGAAACTGGGATTCCCGGTGGTGGCGCGGGCGGCATTCACGCTTGGCGGCGCCGGCGGAGGGATCGCGTATAACGTCGAGGAATTGGAAGAGATCGTGACGCACGGACTCGAACTCAGCATGGTCCATGAAGTTTTAATCGAGGAATCGGTGATTGGATGGAAAGAATTTGAGTTGGAGGTGATGCGGGATTTAAAAGATAACGTGGTCATCATTTGCTCAATCGAGAACTTTGACCCGATGGGGGTGCATACCGGCGATAGTATCACGGTGGCTCCGGCGCAGACGCTGACGGACAAAGAGTATCAACGGATGCGGGACGCGGCGATTCGGTGCATCCGGGAGATCGGCGTTGAGACAGGCGGGAGCAATATCCAGTTTGCCGTTCATCCGGAGAACGGCAGGATGGTGATCATAGAAATGAACCCCAGGGTCTCGAGAAGTTCGGCGCTCGCTTCCAAAGTCACCGGTTTCCCGATCGCGAAAATCGCCGCGAAACTGGCGGTCGGGTATACGCTCGATGAAATTCCCAATGATATTACCGAAAAGACGCCGGCTTGTTTTGAGCCGGCCATTGATTATTGCGTCGTGAAGATCCCGCGATTCGCTTTTGAAAAATTCCCGGGGGCGAAACCGATTCTGGGGACTCGGATGCAGTCAGTGGGGGAGACGATGGCAATCGGGAGAACCTTTAAAGAAGCTCTGCAGAAGGCCCTTAGAGGATTGGAAATCGGGAAAGCGGGATTAGAGAACTCACAAGGGATGCGGGTTCCCTGCAAGGACATGGAGCTCATCCGGGAAAAATTAAGGACTCCCAATCCCGACAGAATCTTTTTCATCAAAGACGCGCTGATACTGGGCGTTTCGATTGAAGAAATTCACGATCTCTCAAAAATTGACCCGTGGTTTTTGTCTCAAATCGAAGAGATTGTGGAATGTGAAAAGGAGCTGGGAGCTAGGAGCTGGAAGCTAGGAGACAAAACAAACGAAGCTGCTCCCAGCTCCCAGCTCCCAGCTCCCAGCTTACTTTTGAAGGCGAAACAGTATGGCTTCAGCGACGAGCAGATTGCCGAGATATGGGGAAAGAAAGAAGAAGAAATTCGCCAGCTGCGGAAGGAGCATGGCGTGGTTCCGCGGTACGGTCTTGTGGACACTTGCGCCGGAGAATTCGAGGCGTACACGCCGTATTATTATTCGACGTATGAGAAGAGCCCTATCGGGCTGGAAAATGGAAAATGGAAAATGGAAAATGGGGAAAACAAAACTACGAAGTCCATTCTCCATTCTCCACCCTCCATTTCCCGTTCTAAAATCATGATCCTCGGCGGCGGGCCGAACAGGATCGGACAGGGGATCGAATTTGATTACTGCTGCGTCCACGCCTCGTTCGCCTTGAAGGAACTGGGGTATGAAACCATCATGGTCAATTCTAACCCTGAAACAGTTTCAACCGACTACGACATTTCTGACCGGCTTTATTTTGAGTCGCTCACCGTCGAGGACGTCCTCAACATCATTGATCACGAAAAACCGGCCGGCGTCATTGTTCAATTCGGAGGGCAGACGCCGCTGAATCTGGCGCGCGCTCTCGAGCAGGCGGGAGCGCCGATTATCGGGACCAGCGTTGATTCCATTGACCGGGCGGAAGACCGCGACCGGTTCCAGCAGATGATCCGCAAACTGGGGCTGGTCCAGCCCAAGAATGCCATTACGACTACTATCGAGGGGGCAAAAATCGCCGCTAAAGAAATTGGGTATCCGGTCATTGTTCGTCCTTCGTATGTGCTGGGAGGCAGGGCAATGGAAATTATCTATGACGATATCAGCTTGGACAAATATGTCCGGGAAGCGGCCCGTGTTTCCGGGAAACACCCCATCCTGGTAGATCAGTACATCGAGGACGCGTATGAAACCGACGTTGATTTGGTCAGTGACGGTGAAATGGCCGTCATCGGCGCGGTGATGGAGCATATCGAAGAAGCGGGGATTCATTCCGGCGATAGCGCCTGCGTGATCCCTCCTTATTCACTGGGGAGAGAGATCACCGATGAAATCCGTCGCTGTACCTACGTGATGGCGAAGGAGCTGAAGGTCATTGGTTTAATGAATGTCCAATTCGCGGTCAAGAACAATACGGTCTATGTTTTAGAAGTGAATCCACGCGCCTCGCGGACAATCCCCTTCGTCAGCAAATCGATCGGTATCCCGCTGGCGAAGCTGGCCGCGAAAGTGATGGTTGGGGTAAGCCTGCGCGATTTAGGGTTCACACAGGAAATTAAAACGGACCATGTCAGCGTTAAGGAATCGGTATTGCCATTTGCCCGGTTCCCCGGGGTGGATATTATCCTCGGTCCCGAAATGCATTCCACCGGTGAAGTGATGGGGATTGATAACGATTTTGGGAAAGCGTTCGCTAAATCGCAGATTGCCGCGGGACAACCGCTCAATATCGGGGAAAATGTTTTCGTTAGTGTCATGGATAAAGATAAGCGAACAATTCCCGTCATCGCCAAAAGATTAGTCCAGCTCGGATTCCAACTTATCGCGACGAAGGGAACGGCGGCCGTTTTACAGCAGGCGGGTTTGCGAGTAAAGCAGATCAATAAATTAATCGAAGGAAGGCCTCATATCGGCGATCTCATCCGCAACGGCGAAATCCATCTCATTATCAATACCCCCAGCGGGAAAGGGCCAATGACCGACGAGGGAAAAATCCGGGCTCTGGCGGTTAGCTTTGGGATCCCGTGCATCACCACCATTGCCGGAGCGCAGGCGACCGTCAAGGGGATTGAAACGATTCAAAAAGATAAATTGGGAGTGAAGGCGATTCAGGATTACCACAGAAAAGCGGAAAGCGGAAAGTGGAAAGTGCCCGCCGAAGGCGGATCCGCCTCTTCAGCCGAAGGCTGATCAGCCTCAGGCTGAGGCGGAGAAAGTGAAAAGTAATTTGCGAAAGGATCAAGGGTCAAGGGTCAAGGGAAAGACGTTCCAGGGGGATGTAAAAATTATCTTCAACAAGCGAATTGCGCCCAGGCATTACGTCATTCGGCTCAAAGCCCCGGTATTAGCGAAAACGGCGCAAGCTGGACAATTCGTACAAATAAACGTAGGGGCGGACTCCCGTGTCCGCTCTCTTGCGGGCAGGCACAGGGGCATGCCCCTACTGCGGCGGCCTTTCAGTATCCTTTCGGCGTCGGAGAGCGCGATCGATATTTTATACGCTGTGATTGGTGAGGGGACGGAGATTCTTTCAAAGAAGAAAACCGGTGATTCAGTGGATGTGCTGGGACCCCTGGGAAATTCATGGAGCCGAATCGCGCCGGGACGGAAAGCCATTTTGATCGGGGGCGGCGTAGGAATTCCCCCCCTCTATTTTTTGGTGCGAAAAGAAAAGGCCAAGCGGCGACAAATCGAAGTTTTTTTAGGAGCCCGGGGCCGATCGTTGTTACTTTATCAGAGGGAATTTAAGAAATTAAGTGTCAATGTCCATGTTGCCACCGATGACGGCAGCGCGGGGTTTAAGGGGCGTGTGACGGAACTCTTAGAAAAAGAGGCTAGAAGCTGGAAGCTAGAAGCTGGGAGTAAAAACAAGTCTTTCCCATCTCCCATCTCCCAGCTCCCAGCTTATCTTTACGCCTGCGGCCCCGAGCCGATGTTGAAAGCGGTCGCCCAATTGGCGAGCGAAATGAATCTGGACGGAGAAGTCTCCATGGAGGCGCCGATGGCGTGCGGGTTTGGGATTTGCGTCGGGTGCGCGGTTCCGGTGGTGGGCGGAAAATACAAATTATGCTGCCATGATGGGAGCGTGTTTAAGATCGATGAGGTGGATTGGGATAGAATAAGATGCAACCACGAGAAGACACAAGAATAACACAGAAAGAAGATAGTAAATGGCTTTATAGGGATCTAACCGA
>CAYJQR010000079.1:6619-8761 GCA_964372345.1 uncultured Planctomycetia bacterium
ACACAAGAATAACACAGAAAGAAGATAGTAAATGGCTTTATAGGGATCTAACCGATACGAAGAAGCACTGTGTTACGAATTAAAACTACGTGACATCTCGTTCGAAAGACAAAGAGAACTTGATATTTATTATAAAGATTTGTTAATACCGAGGAAATATACTCCAGATTTGATAGTCGAAGGAAAAGTTATTATTGAACTAAAAGCGACTTCAGGATTGACAAATAACGACGAAGCGCAACTATTAAGTTACCTAAAGGCCACCCAATTGCGGATTGGATTACTCCTCAATTTTGGTAAAGAGGTTTTGGAAATAGATAGGAAAATTTTATAGAATTTCTTGTGGATTCTTGTGCATTCTAGTGGTTACAAAGTATTTTAAACAATGAGACCAGATCTCTCAATTCAAATCGGCTCTTTAAGGTTAAAAAACCCCGTCATGGTGGCTTCCGGGACGTTCGGTTATGGAAAAGAAATCGAACGCTTCACCGATGTCAAGAGATTGGGAGCGATCGTTGCAAAAACGGTAACCTTCAAGCCCCGCGTCGGTAATCCGCCGCCGCGAATTGTCGAAGTCACCGCTGGAATGCTCAATGCGATTGGACTGCAAAATGATGGAGTGGAACAGTTCATCGAGGAGAAAACCCCTTATCTTCGTGGACTGGGAATTCCAGTGATTGTCAGTATTGCTGGGGATACTTTAGAAGAATGGGCAGAACTGGCGCGGCGATTCAGTCAGGTCAAAGGGGTTGATGCATTGGAACTCAATCTCTCTTGCCCGAATATTCAGCATTTCCCTCACCCTTCTCTCTCTTCCAAAGAGAAAGAAGTCCATGGTGATTGGGGACAGAGTTTGGAGTGGGCCCAAGATGCTAAGCTCACAGCAGAGGTGGTGAAAATAGTTCGCCGCCAGACAAAGCAACTAGTGATTGCCAAACTCTCTCCTGAAATCGCAGATATTCGACCCATTGCCCAGTCCGCCGAGGAGGCAGGGGCAAGTGCGATTTCAGTGATGAACACGATTCGCGGACTCGCGATTGACGTTGAAAAGCGAAAACCAGTCTTGGCGAATGTGACAGGAGGTTTAAGTGGTCCTGCGATTAAACCGATTGCACTTCGCTTGGTCTGGCAGGTGGCGCAGGCGGTGAAAATCCCAGTGATTGGCATCGGGGGTGTCATGAATTGGAAGGATGCCTTGGAGTTTATTCTCGCCGGAGCCACCGCGGTGCAGGTGGGGACAGCGAATTACATCAACCCACGAGTGACGGTAGAAATCATACAAGGGATTGCAGAGTATTTAAGGAAGACCAAGATAAAGAAAATTCAGGAACTCATCGGAGTTGCTCACTCCTCACGAGAAATTACTTGGAAACCAGCTTGGTAGAAATGGTGGTCGAAGGCAAGAGCTTTGTGACAAGAGAGATTTTTCATAACGACAAAACTGGAACAATCAATGAAACTGAATTCCTTATCCGAATGCTGTTTGAAGAAGATCACGGTTTCCTGATGTTGACTTGGACTAATGTGATGAACACTTACCTGAGGACTCTGCTCGATTTTTTCTAGAAAGGTAACTGCTAAGGCATGATATTCGCGAGACATCAGTAGATTCACGGTTTCTGCGATGATGTAATTCGTTGTGACCAAAGGTGAGGACGACTGTTTTAAGTATTCCTTTGCCTGTGGGTGATACCGATCTTGAGTACTCAACAGGGCAAACCAGCCGCTGGTATCTACAAAGATTGCTTCCACGGTTTTCTATTTTCGTCCTGACCGTTTGTTCGTACGGCTTCCATAGAGATAATCATCGTGTCGTTCTGCCATATCCGATGGAGCATCACGAACGATTCCCACCATATCCCAGAGGGGATTTTTGTTTTTTGGAGCGAGTTGTTGTTTAGCTTTTTCTTCGATCCATTCCCGCACCAGCTGAGAAATACTCTTATGTTGTTTTTGGGCAAGGGCCCCTAAAAATTGGTACTGCCAAGGTTCCAATAGAATTTGGGCACGTGTCATAGAGATATCTCCTACTGTCTACAGATAGAGTATACATCGAAAGTAGTCGTATGTCAACAAAAAGGTAGTAGAGTGTAGTAAGCTAATGAAATGTCCCCTTTTAATAGCACGTGAAATGACCCCTTC
>CAYJQR010000080.1:0-8661 GCA_964372345.1 uncultured Planctomycetia bacterium
ACAATGTGGTCTATTTGTTTTTGTGTCGCGTCCGATTTCAAAACAATAATCATGGATCGTTCCTTTCTTGTAACGCCCGCAAACACTGGCGGTTTTCTTTTTCAGTACCGATCGTGATGCGGACAAACTGATCTAATCCATACGCCTTCATGTCCCGGACGATAATCCCCTTTTTTAGCAATCGCTGAAAAAGAGCGGCGCCGCTCTGCCGGACATTCACCAGAATAAAGTTGGTCTGGGTCGGGATATATTTTAATCCCATTCTGTCAAGTTCTTGATACCAAAGCTCTTTCCCTTTTCGGACAACCGCCTGTGTTTTTTTGAGGTACGTTTTATCTTTTAACGCCGCCGCGGCCGCCGTCTGGGCAACGCTGTTGACATTAAATGGCTGACGGGTTCTGTGCAGGGCATCAATCACCGCCGGTGACGCGATGCCATAACCAATTCGAAGCCCTGCCAGGCCGTAGGCCTTTGAAAACGTTCTTAAGATCAGCACGTTGCCCCGATTGAGATGCCGGAAACTCTTGGGAAAATCGTCCGCGTCCACGAACTCCCCATAGGCCTCATCCAGAATCACCAGGGTGTTCGATGAAACTTTTTTCAAGAACCGGTCCAGTTCTCCTGACGCGACATAGCTTCCGGTCGGATTGTCCGGATTGGCAATGCAGACAATCCGTGTCCGCCTGGAAACTTTTCGCGCCATCGCCTCCAGATCGTACCGAAAATCTTTTAATGGAACCGTCACCTGTCTGGCTCCCGCCGCTTGCGCCACCAGTTTATAGACAAGAAAAGAGGGTTCAGCCAATAACACTTCATCCCCTTCTCTTAAGTAGGCGCGGGAAGCCAGCTCAATAATCTCATTGGAACCGTTTCCAAAGATGATCTGTTTCTTGCTTAAGTTTAAATGCCGCGCCAGCGCTTCCAGAAGATAATAGCTTCCTCCATCCGGATAGCGATGGATCTCGCCTAAACATTTCTTGACTGCCCGCACCGCTTTCGGCGACGGGCCAATCGGATTCTCGTTGGAAGCCAACTTAATGACGGAACGAAGTCCCAGGGAGCGCTTGACGTCGTCTATCGGCCTCCCCGGCTCATAGGGTCGGATCTTTAAGATGTTAGGGCGCGCTATCAGCATCGTCTTAACTGGCCGCCGGGTAGGACCCCAGAATTTTCAAAAAGCGGCTTTTCCTTTCAACTCTCGCCAGGGCCGATTTTATTTTGGGCGTCTCGCAATGCCCCACTAGATCAATGAAGAAATAATATTCCCACGCTTTCCTTTTAGAAGGTCTCGACTCGATCTTCGTCAGGTTAATCCGTTTGTCTTTGAATATTTTCAGCGTTTCATCCAATGCTCCCACCTTATCCTGGATGGAACACATGATTGAAGTCTTGTCGTTCTGAGTCGGTTTGGCGATCGTTTTACCGATCACCAAGAACCGTGTTTGGTTTTCGGTGCTGTCCTCAATTCCTTTCGCCAATATTTTCAATCCATACTGCTGGGCCGCGAGCTGGCTCGCGATAGCGGCGGATTTTGGATTCTTTTTCGCCATCTGCGCCGCTTTCGTCGTGCTGGATACCTCGATTAATTCCACACCGGACAGATGCCTCTCCAGCCAACGACGGCATTGAGCGATCGCCTGAGGGTTGGAGTAAACCCGCCGAACCTGCTTCATGGAACAGACCGCCATCAAACAATGGGTAATCTCCAGTAATATTTCCGAACAAATTCTCAAGTCGGAATGAATGAACATATCCAAGGTGTGGTTCACCACCCCCTCGGTGGAGTTTTCAATCGGAACGACTCCATAGTCGCAGCCCCCTTTCTCAACTTCAGAGAAGACGGCGGAGATACTGTCTAACCCGACATAACCGACACTGGAGCCGAATTTTTCCAGCGCCGCCTGATGAGTGAAGGTTGCCGCCGGCCCCAGATAAGCGATCTCAATCGCTTTTTCCAGCGCGAGCGAACCGGACATAATTTCACGGTAAATCGCCTTGACCGCCTCTCCCTTTAAAGGGCCTCGATTCGACCGAAGGAGCCGACGATAAACCTCCCATTCACGGTCAGGGACGTAAATACTCGCCCCCTGGCGGTTTTTGATCTGGCCGACATGGCGGCTCAGAGTTGCCCTATCGTTGAGCAATTCCAGGATTTTCTGGTCCAGCCGGTCAATTTGCCTGCGCAACTGAGATATTTTCATTGGTTTTAACCGGTTCCTCTTTTGGGACAAACTCTTCAAGCTTCGGCAAATCCTGCAGTGAAACGAGCCCAAACCGCTCTAAAAATAACAGGGTGGTTCCATATAAGAACGGGCGGCCCAGCGCTTCTTTTCTCCCGGTGATCCGAACCATCCCCTTCTCCAATAAAGTTTGAATGGTCCCATCCGCGCTGACCCCCCGAATCTGCTCGATTTCAAGCCGCGTGATCGGCTGGCGGTAAGCGACAATCGCCAGCGTCTCCAGACATTGCCGCGACAACCGCATCGGCGCCTGCTGGAGGAACCTTTTGATCCACGGAGCCAGCTCCCGGCGAGTCACCATCTGGTACCCCTGCGCCACCTCTAGGATTTTGATCCCCCTTTCTGAAGCTTCGTATTCCGCGGAAAGCCGAACCACGGCTTCCCTGATTTGATGAGCCGAAACTCCTTCCAAAGTCTTGGCCAATTGCTCAACGGTAACAGGGGAGCCGCTGACAAAAAGCAAAGCTTCCACCAATGACTTCAACGGCGCCGGAATCGCGTTAATTGTGGTTGACTCGGACAATTTCCACCTCCCCGAAAAGTTCGTCCTGTTTTAACCGCACCTGTGAAGCCTTTGACAGTTCCAAACCGGCAAGAACTGTCGCCACGATCTCCATTCGTCCGCCGGTCTTCTTCAATAATTGGGACAGATAGATCACCGGCTGATGTACCAGCATTTCCAATATCCACTGAATTCTTCCTTCGACGGTCACCAGTTCCTCCATGACTTCTCTCACCGCCTGCGATGTTTTAGAAGCCATGGAATCGAGAACATTCCTCATCCCCTTCATTAAATCGTACAGCGAAAGATCCCACCACTCTTCATGGGAAGCCACTTCTCCTTCAAAAGAAGATAAAGTCGTCGGAATCCGTGAAACAAAGTCCCGTCGAAGCGACTCCATCTGTTCCAATCTCAAAGCCCCCTCTTTAAATTTCTGATATTCCAAAAGCCGGTTCATCAGCTCGAACCGTGGATCCACCTCCCCCTCCGGAGTCTGCTCCGGCGGCAGAAGCATCTTGGATTTGATCTCCATTAAAGTGGCCGTCATCACCAAAAACTCTCCCGCGATTTCCAGGTCGAGCAACTCCATCATTCCCAGATATTCCAGGTACTGCCCGGTGATCTGGGCGATGGGGATATCATAAATGTCCAATTCCTGCTTCTGGATCAAATAAAGCAACAGGTCCAGCGGCCCTTCAAAAGCCGGCAGGGTTACTTTATACGGTTTCTTAACCGTTTTCAGCGCCGCGCTCATATTCCCACCAGTTCCTTCACTTCACTCATGGTTTTTAAAGCGACACTCCTCGCCCGCCGTCCCCCTTCTTCAATAATTTCATTCACTTTTTTCCCTTGAGACAACCAGCGGTTTTTCCTCTCCCGAATCGGTTTTAAAAATTCCGCGAGCGCCGAACCCAGATCTTTTTTGCATTCGGTGCATCCCTTCTTCGCGTTGGAACAGTAATCATAAACTTCTTTCTGCCGCTCCGGCGCAAAGATTTTATAATAAGAATACACGTTGCACTGATCAGGATGGCCGGGATCCGAGAACTTGATCCGCAGAGGATCGGTAAACATCCGCTGGGATTTTTTAAAAATCACCTCGGGTTCATCTCCCAGCGCGATGGCGTTGTCGTAACTTTTGCTCATTTTCCTGCCGTCAATCCCCGACAGTCTCGGTATCTGCGTCAACAACGGCTCCGGCTCAAGGAGTTTCTTTCCGTAAAGGGAATTGAACCTCCTGACAATTTCCCGCGCCAATTCCAAGTGAGGCAGTTGGTCCACTCCGATCGGAACCTTGGTCGCTTGATAGAGTAAAATATCAGCCGCCTGTAAAACGGGGTATCCCAAGAAACCGTACGTCGTCAGATTCCTCGTCGACAGTTCTCTCAGCTGTTCTTTATAAGTGGGATTACGTTCCAGCCATGGGATCGGCGTTAAAACTCCCAAAATAAACGCCAACTCCAAATGCGAAGGAACGTCGGACTGGCGGAAAATAACGCTTTTCTCCGGGTCAATCCCGCAGGCAAGCCAATCAATGACCATCTGCTCGCCGTCGCGGCGGATCTCTTTTGGGTCTTCGTATTCGCTCATGAGCGCGTGCCAATCGGCAACCATGAAATAACACTCATATTGCCCTTGAAGCACGACCCAGTTCTGCAACGCCCCCAGCAAGTGCCCTAAATGCAGGGCGCCTGTGGGACGCATTCCGCTTAAGACTCGCTCACGCATAACCGATCAATTCCTGGCCAGCTTCCTTTCTTTCTCGATTTCCTCGTAAGCCTCGAGGAGATCCCCTTTATGGACGTCGTTAAACCCCTCAACGCCGAGGCCGCACTCAAACCCCTGCAGGACTTCCCTCACATCCTCTTTAAACCGTTTCAACGACCCGATCTTTCCTTTAAAAATCACATCCTTGCCGCGAATGACTCGAAGAAAAGCTTTCCGGTGAATTTTTCCATCGGTAATTTTACAACCGGCGATAGCCCCTATTTTCGGAACAGTGAAAATTTCGATCACCTCGGCTTTACCGACCATCTGCTCCTGAATTTCGGGCTCCAGCAATCCTTCCATCGCCGACCGGACGGCATTCTCAACTTCATAAATAATATCGTAGGTTCTTAAGTCAACCCGCTCTCTCGCCGCGGAGGCCTGCGCGTTGAAATCAACGCGAACGTGAAACCCGATAATGATCGCGTCCGAAGCGGCCGCCAGCATGACGTCGGATTCGCTGACGTCACCGACGCCCGAGTGAATGATATTGACTTTGACCTCTTCTGTTCCCAAACGGGTAATGATCTGATTCAAGACTTCCAAAGAACCCTGCACATCCGCTTTCGTGACCAGTTTCAATTCCTTGATTTTCCCCTCTTTGATCTGCTGGTAGAGATCTTCCAAGGTCACGTGCGACCGCGTGGCTCGAATTCCAAGCTCTTCTTTCCGCGCCAAGCGCTTAGTCGCGATTTCCTTCGCTTGTTCCACGTTAGAAAGCACGTAAAATTTGTCTCCCGCTTCCGGAACGCCGGAGAGCCCCAAGATTTCAACCGGCGTCGCCGGAGCAGCTTCCTGCACCGTCTGCAGACGGTCATTCCATAGCGCGCGGATTTTTCCCCACCTGCTCCCGCAAAGAACCGGATCACCGACGCGAAGCGTGCCGTTCTGAACCAGCACGGTCGCGACCGCCCCCCGTCCGCCGGTCAATTTCGCTTCGATCACGACACCGCTTGCCGGTTTTTTGGGATTCGCTTTCAGTTCTAAGAGCTCCGTTTCCAAAAGAAGCATCTCAAGAAGAGTATCCACGCCTGTTCCGGTTTTCGCAGAGACAGGAACCGCGATTGTTTTTCCTCCCCAATCTTCCGTCAATAAATTCAACTCCGCCAGTTTCGTTTTGATTCGATCCAAGTTGGCCGTCGGAAGATCGCACTTGTTGACCGCCACCACAATCGGAACATTAGCGGCGCGGGCATGGTCAATCGCCTCGACGGTTTGAGGCATGACTCCGTCGTCCGCGGCAACCACCAAAACAACCACGTCGGTGGCGTTGGCGCCGCGGGCCCTTAAGGCGGTAAACGCCTCATGGCCCGGCGTATCGAGGAAAGTCACTTGCCCTTTCCCAATTTGCACCTGGTAAGCCCCGATATGCTGTGTGATTCCCCCCGCCTCTTTCGCGGCGACACGGGTTTTTCGAATATAATCCAGCAGGGAAGTTTTCCCATGATCCACATGCCCCATAAAAGTCACCACCGGCCCCCGGGGGACCAGTTCTTTCGGATCATCGGCTTCCGTATGCGAGGTGAGAGCAATCTCTTCAACGCTCTGCGGAAACTCTAACTCAATATTCAACTCTAAAGCAACCTCCTCCATGACCGTTTTCTCTAATGTTTGATTGATCGTGGCGAAAACTTTCTTCTTCATTAAACGTTTGATCAGTTCCGGGACGGTCAATCCGACGCTCTGGGCGAAATCTTTGACGGTGAGAGAGATTTTCTTAAGCGCTACTTTTTTAGGGATTGGCGGCGCTGGTATCGCTGTCGGGACGGCTACCGGAGCAGGTGCGGCGGGGACAAAAACAGGAGCAGGCGCCTGAACGACCGCCGGTTTTTGAA
Organism: uncultured Planctomycetia bacterium; assembly: GCA_964372345.1. Classification (GTDB taxonomy): domain Bacteria; phylum Omnitrophota; class Gorgyraeia; order JACOVV01; family JACOVV01; genus JACOVV01. The sequence goes on from CAYJQR010000080.1 coordinate 6,345, forward strand.
CCGGCGCTGAAACCGCAACAACCGGCGGTTCCTTCGGCAATTTAATTTTTGGCTTGCTGACAACGGCCTTTGGTTTCTTGACTGCCGCCGTTTTTTTGGCGGGTTCCTCCTTGACGCTGGTTTTAAGCGATTCCTTAATTTTGGAGACAGAACTTTCCTCTAAAGAACTCATGTGCCCGCTCACTTTGATTCCCAGCTTTTTGAGGCGGGCAATCAGCTCCTTACTCTCCAGCCCTAATTCCTTTGCTAATTGATGGACTCGTATTCCCATTCCACGGCAACCCCCTACTCTTCAGTTTTTTCTTCCTTGTTCTCTTCTGCTTCTGTTTCCGGTTCTGTCGCTTGTTTTCCCTGCAGCATGTCCAGCATCCGTTCCGCCTGTTTTCTGGGACTGCTCATCTCTTTTAACAACTGCTGAGCCGCAAGGATCAGTTTTTCAGCGCTCTTTTTTCCAATCCCCTGAACTTCACTCAACTGTTTCACGGTCGCCTGAGCAATCTGGTTCACCTTCGCGTAACCAGCGCTTTCCAAATTCCCCTTTGTCTTCGGCCCTACTCCCGGCAACTCCGCGAGGGAAATTTGATCGGCCGCCTGTTTGGCGGTTTCCTCTTTTTGAATTTCACCGCGGCTCCGGATATCAATGTCCCACCCCGTCAACTTGCAGGCCAGCCGGACATTCTGTCCCTTTTTTCCAATGGCCAGAGAAAGCTGGTCGTCTTCCACCAGCACAAGAGCTTTCTTCTTCGGCGTATCGAGCTTGATTTCCAGCACCTGCGCCGGAGCCAGCGATTCTGTCAAGAGTTTGATCTGATCCTCATCCCACCGGATGATGTCAATCCGCTCTCCCTGTAATTCCCTGACGACGTTTTTTACCCGCTGGCCTCTCATTCCGACACAGGCCCCGACGGGATCTACTTTTTCGTCCTTGGACCAGACGGCGATTTTAGACCGCTCTCCCGCTTCACGCGATACCTCTTTGATCTCGACGATTCCCTCATAAATTTCGGGAACTTCAAGCTCGAAGAGGCGGCGCACTAACCCCGGATGCGAACGGGACAGAATCACCTGCGGCCCCTTGCTGGCGCGATGGACCTCAAGAATATAAAACCGCACCCGGTCTCCCTGGCGGTATTTTTCCTTGGGAGACTGTTCTTTCGCCGGCAGGAACGCTTCTGTCCGGCCTAAATCAACGATCAATCCCCCCCGTTCAAAACGATGAACACTCCCGTTGGTGATCCCTCCGATTTTAGCGTTAAAATCTTCGAAAATAACGTCTCTCTCCGCCTCGCGAATTTTCTGCATAATTACCTGTTTGGCCGCCTGCGCGGCAATGCGCCCCATTTCCATTGATTCAACTTCTTTATGATCAACGATAATCTTGATCCCGCCGTTATGAATATCCAGCCGCGCCGCGACCTCTCCTTCAAACTGCTTCCCTAAATTTTTCCGGGCCGCCGACGCCACGGCAGACTCCACCGCCTCGATCAAAATTTCTTTTTTGATCCCTTTTTCTTTCTCAATATTGTCTAAAATCGCTAGTAAGTCTGCTCCCATAAGTATTCCTTAAAATCGTATCTCACGAAGACATTTTGTAATTTGCGTGAAAGGAATCTCCCACCGTTTTTCCCCTTCTTCCTCCTCAACCACAATCCCCTTCTCGTCCACTTCCAGAAGTGTCCCGATTAAATTTACCGAAACCCAATCATCCGCCGACTCAGCCTCAGCCTGATCAGCCTTCGGCTGAAAGGGAAGCATGGCAACCACTTTGAGTAATTCTCCCTTGACCCTTCGGAAATCCTGCTCCGTTTTGAGGGGCCGGTCCAGTCCGGGCGACGCCACCTCCAAAAGATAGGGATGATCCATGAAATCACAGGTATCCAACGAATACCCTATCTCTCGATTCAAGCGAACGCACTCACCCATCGTGATTCCACCCTCCGGCTTATCCACTAAAATCTGAAGCTGCCATTCTTTCCCTCTTGGACAAAACATAACCTCAATTATTTCAAAGCTATGGGTCTGGAGAATCGGCTCCACAGTTCGCTTAATCTGGCTCAAAATCTCCTCGTTTTCCATGACATTTGTCCATCCCAATAAAAAAAGTGGGTGAAAGCCCACTTTTTTTATAAGCGTAATTACGAAAAGATATTACTACTTTTTCAAGCCGGTGTCAAGCGCTTTTTGTAAGAACTGTGGGAATGGGAAGATAGATCGTACCCCCAGCCCCGTAGGTCTTAGAAAGATTAATGGGGGTACTATGTATCTTCCAGTCCCTCAATTTGTCGCAAAATATCCTGAATATCTTCCGGCAAAGGGG
>CAYJQR010000081.1:0-8362 GCA_964372345.1 uncultured Planctomycetia bacterium
CTATCGGGTGGTATTCCGAAGCAAGCTTCGAGGAATTTACCAGGTGCGATTAAAGGCTTGGCAAGAATAGTGAACTTGGAAATAAATAGAAAAACCGAACTAGTTCCGGCTCTTCCTTACTATCAAAAAGCGGGGGACCATTTTCAGAGCTGCCTGATAAAAAACCCTTTCTTCTTATGTGACTGTGCTTTCCTTGACGTAAATTTCAAACGCATTGTTTCGCAGTCGTATCCCGCGTATTTGTGCTTTTGGAATCCATATCCTTATACCTGCATAGACCAAAATGGCTCTTTCTGTTTCGTGTAAGAAACGAACCCGAATCCAGAGGTGTCTCTCCTGAGGGTATAGAAGCCGGTAGAAACCAAATGGCCAGATCATGGTTTCTCTCCATAGAGTCTGCAGGCCCTTAAAACTGTGGTGCTGCCGATATTCAGGGCTTTGGCTATCTGCCGGTGGGACATTCCTAGAAGTCGTAATTCAGTGACTTTTGGGGCTACTTTTTGGTATAAAGGAAGGGGGTTAGTCGGTATAATCCTTATATGAATTGATATTTCAGAGGCGGTTCGAATTGGTACTGACCGCGTCCGTTCTTCTTCGCCCTTAGTCAACTGAGATGATGGTAGGGCTTCGAAGAAACGCTCAGATATTTTATGTCACTCCATTTTATCATTGACGGCTATAATCTTTTGTTGCGAAGCCGGCAATTCAATCGGGTTTCAGATTCTGATGAAATGAGCGCCGCCCGTCAGAAACTAGTTCAGTTTTTAGAGCGGGAAAGACCGCAGGGAAGTTTTCGCAACCGCGTGACGATTGTCTTCGACGGCCAGGCCGGCGTCATCGGAGATTGGCGCGGAGCTTCGCATCGAAGTATCCGGGTTATTTTTACGGAAGGCGAATCCGCTGATGATAGGATTCTAAAACTAATCGAAGGAGAGAACGAGCCGGGCCAGACCGTGATTGTTACCGACGACAGGGAACTTTCTTATCGGACGCGCCAACTCCGGGCAAAAACTTTGTCGGTGAAAGAATTTCTCGCGAAAAGAAAACCCGAAGAGACCCCTCCTCCTGATTTGGATCCAGACGAAGCGCGAGAAATCACCCAGCAGCTTGCTAAGTTCTGGCTGGGGAAGCGAACTTAAAATCGTGGACTTAGCTAACTGTTTGCGCTAAAATAACTAACAACATGCAGAAAAAGATCGGCCTCAACAAGCGAGCAGGCGTCTGCGCGCCTCTCTTTTCTGTCTTCTCAAAAAACAGCGTCGGCATCGGTGAGATTCCGGACATCCAGCTCTTGATTGACTGGTGCCAAGCGGCGGGATTGAGCATCCTGCAGTTCCTCCCGATGAACGACGTCGGTTTTGATTTCAGGCCTTATGACGCCCAGAGCGCTTTCGCGCTGGAACCAATGTATCTATCGCTCTCCCGCCTCAGTGAAGCGCCTGTCAAACCGTTTCTTGGAGAAATCGAATCGCTGCGGAAAAGATTTCCTGCTGGGGGAAGCCGCGTTAATTACGGCGTCAAGAGAGCGAAGCTCGATTTATTATGGCAGATATTCAAGAATTCTTCCAAAAAACTCCCGTCGGGTTTTGAGCGGTTCGTTGAACAAAATCAATTTTGGTTGAAGGACTACGCCGTTTTCAAAGTCATCAAGGAAAACCACGAATGGAAAGGGTGGGAAGAGTGGGAAGATTCCCTGAAAAGAAGAGATCCTAACGCGATTCAGTCTGTGGAATGGATGAACCACGAACGGATCCAGTTTCACCAATGGCTCCAGTGGCAGTTATTCGAACAGTTTCGGGCCGTCAAGGAATACGCGGCTAAAAAAAAGGTTTTCTTGATGGGGGATCTGCCGTTTCTGGTTTCCAGGGACAGCGCCGACGTCTGGGCTCACCAGAAATATTTTAAACTCGACCGCGTTTCGGGAGCTCCTCCCGATATGTACGTCGCGAACGGCCAGAGGTGGGGGATGCCTCCGTATCACTGGAAAAACATCGCCGCTCACCAATACGATTACCTGATTGAAAAACTCAAATACGCGGAAAATTTCTATGATCTGTTCCGGATTGATCACGTTGTGGGAGTCTTCCGCCTCTGGACGATCGCTTCGAACGAACCTTCAGAACATGGCGGTTCCATCGGCGCGTTTGACCCTCAAGATGAAAATCTGTGGGAAGAGCATGGACGGCGTTTGTTATCCGTGATGATTGAAAAAACAAAAATGTTGATTTGCGGAGAAGACCTGGGGACAGTTCCTTCCTGTTCTTATAAGGTATTGGAGGAGTTGCGCGTCCCCGGCATGGATGTACAGCGATGGAACCGTCATTGGGGTAAAAGCTACGATTTCAAGAAACCTCAAGAGTACCGCGAAAGTTCCATCGCGGTGATTTCAACCCACGACATGAGTTTGCTGAGCGCCTGGTGGGAATATGAAGCGGGGACGGTGGATGAAGCGTTTTTCCGTGGGAAATGTCAAGTGAAAAGGATCTCGTTTGAAACGGTCAAAGAGAAACTTTTTGACCCGCAGAAATCACGTTTGGGCAGACTACGATGGAAACGAGACATTCGGAATGAACGAATACTGGCGGAAATCCTCGGGCAGAAGGAATCAGAATTAATTGAACTGATGGATGCTTATCGGAGTTCGTATGATGAAAAAGAGAAATTCTGGCAGTATCTCGGGTTAAGCGGAGAGGCGGATGAAAGGAGTTCCCCGCTTCTCATTAAAAAAGCTTTGCTGAAAATCAATGGGACGGCCTCTGCTTTCAGTGTTCAACTACTGCAAGACTGGCTGTCGCTGGCGGGATTTTTCAACGACGATTCATGGAATCACCGGATCAATTTCCCGGGAACTGTGAACGACAAGAATTGGTCGGTGGTGATGCCGGTATCGCTGGAGGGAATGAAAACGTTAAGTGTCAACAAGGAAATCAAGAGGATCAATCATGAAACGGGTCGAATCTAGCCGATGGCTCGTCTTGTCTACCATAACAACTTTTGTATTCTTGCTCGGCATGAAAGAGGAGGGAGTTATGCGTTTAACCAGTTCCGCTTTTAACGCGAATGAAATGATTCCACGACAACATAGCTGTGAGGGAAAAGACCTATCGCCGGCGCTTCGTTGGAACGATCCTCCTAACGGGACTAAAAGCTTTGCGCTGATCAGCGATGATCCCGATGCTCCTGTTGGAACATGGGTTCATTGGGTTTTGTGGAATTTGCCTGCCGAAACTCGCGAGTTGACGGAAGGAGTCCCCACAGATCCGAAACTTTCCAACGGAGCCATGCAGGGAATGACCGACTTTGGCCGTCTAGGATACGGCGGTCCTTGTCCGCCGCCGGGGAAACCTCATCGCTATTTCTTCAAACTCTACGCATTGGATACTACACTGGTTCTTTCTTCCGACGCCGTGAAGAGTGACCTGGAAAATGCCATGAAAGGGCATGTCCTGGCCCAGGCGGAATTGATCGGATTATACAAACGATAAAATGCCCAAACCCTTGAAAGAAACCAAAGAGCAATGCCCTGGCTGCGGCCAATTTTTCGAATGTGGCTTTAAGGGCGGATCGAACACCTGTTGGTGTCAAGAGCTTCCTTCTAAGAAAACAGTCCCTCCTATTGGCAAAAACGTCAATTGCTATTGTCCGAAGTGCGTCGAATCGAAGATAACCCATGATTGCTGTTGATATTGCCGTCGTGGGGGCAGGGGCCGCGGGTTTGATGGCGGCGATCGCCGCGGCGGTTTATTCCCCGCGCGCGTCCGTCGTGTTGCTTGATTCACGCGAGAAAATTGGGGCTAAAATTCTAATTTCTGGCGGGACCCGCTGCAACGTGACCAAGGTTGAGGTGACACCATCGGATTACCAGGGCGGCCCATCACACTTTGTCAGACATGTCCTCGAGGCGTTTACTCCTCAACAAACCATTGAGTTTTTTAAAAAAATCGGCGTCGAACTTGTCTTGGAACCGAGCGGGAAATATTTTCCCGCGACTCATTCCGGGAAAACAGTTCTCGACGCCCTCTTAAGAGAAGCGAATCGCGCCGGCGTGAAATTAATGACCGGCGTCCGTGTCGAAAAGATCAGGAGAGTTGAGCCCTCGTTCCAATTAGAAAGCGGTTCCTTTAAACTGCCTGCCCAACGAGTGATTTTAGCCACGGGCGGATTATCCTACCCTGAAACGGGGAGTGACGGCACTGGCTTCAGAATTGCCGGAGGTTTTGGCCACACGATTGTCTCTACTTCTCCCGCTCTCACTCCTCTGACGACTGACGATGAAGAATGGAAATCGCTGAGCGGTATTTCATTAAACGCGGTTCTTTCTTTCTTTAAGGACGGGCAAAAGAAACAGGAGTGTACCGGAGCGTTTTTGTTTACCCATTTTGGTTTTAGCGGGCCGGTGGCGCTGGATATCAGCCGCCATGCCGCGCGATGCAAGCCGCAAGAAAATTATGAAATCCGAGCTAATTTCGTCCCGCAGGAAAACGAAGAATCCCTTAAGAAAAAGATAGCCCTCTTCGACGCCGGCCGCGGGAGGAAATCGTTCGAGAACTTTTTGCAAATTGAATTCTCGCTGCCGGAGCGCTTTGCCAAAACCTTCCTCAAGAAGACAGGAACGCTGGAACGGCAAAAAATAATCCGATCCCTTTTAGCGTACCCGCTCCCTGTGACAGGTGTCATCGGTTATAAGAAAGCCGAAGTCACCGCCGGAGGAGTGGATTTAAACGAAGTCCGTCATTCGACGATGGAATCAAAGCGGGTTCCCGGCCTTTATTTCTGCGGAGAAATTCTCGATGTGGACGGCCGGATCGGCGGGTTTAACTTTCAATGGGCATGGTCGAGCGGGGCGATCGCCGGGCGGAACGTGGCGGCTAGTCTTCCAATATCATGATCGTATAGAGCCGTTATTGACTCGCAGTGACAAGCTCGCTTATAATCAAGGCGGATATGGGGAATAAGACACTGATGGATGATATGGTTTATAAAGTAAAAGCGGATTTCTTAAAAGCGTTGAGTCATTCGGTCCGCTTGAAATTAATCGAAACGCTGAAACATGGGGAAAAAAGCGTCGGGACTTTGGTGAAACAACTGGAAGTTGAACAATCTAGCCTTTCCCGGCATCTCATCGCTCTCCGGGAAGCCGGGATTTTAAAATCACGCCAGGAACGAACGGTGGTCTACTACGCCATCCGCGATCACGATATCTTTCAAGTACTGCGCCCTATCGCTGTGATGCTCCATAAAAAATTCAAAGAATCCGAGCGGATTCTCTCTACCCTAGGCAAGGAATAGTCCTGTTTTCAACACCCAATGTTACTTGACATAGGAGTCGAGATATTATATGCTAATATGTGAATATAAGAGTGTTGAAATGGGACGAGAGGGGGTGAAAAAAATGAAGATAATCGTTCGGTTTAGTGGCTTTTGGGTTGGTCTTTTCCTGATCGGCGTCGCTAACGGTGTCTGCTTGGCGGCTGAGGAACAGACAGCCGTGTTGCCACAAGTATCCGGAGAGGTAGTCTCTGTGGACGGGGTGAATGGACTATTGACGGTAAAAACACAGACGGGTCCGGCTGCGGCAACACCGGCACAATTTCTGGCGTTTGTTCTCGAGGCCAAGACGGCCATCTCTAAAGGAGAGCAACTCCTTAAAGTCGCCGATTTAAAAACTGGGGACCCAGTGACTGTTATTTACGCAACGACGAATGGTCAGAATATAGCCAATTCAGTCGCTGTAGCAGTCCCTAAGAAAGCAGATTCGACGACCACTGCTGTTGCGCCGGCGGCAAAATCGCCGACAACTTCCTCCGTAAAATGAAGTGGAAGACCATCACAAGGCAGGGAGGTGTTTAAAATCTCCCTGCCTTGATTTTTGCGTTCGATTGCCTTCTGGTATCATACATCCCATTTTATGAAGAAGATAAAGGATTGGGAAGATGAAGTCATTATTCTTATTACAGATTGCGTCGCTGATTTTTGGCTCGACTGCCGGGTTCTTGAGCGGACGAAATGAAGAACGGGCAAATTGGATAGTTCACCTCTCAGCGGTTTTCGCCGGAGCAGTAGGAATGATCTATTCGCTGGCGGCTCTTATCGGCGGCCGGAATTTTTCTTTCTCGCCTCGAGGCGAAGCCACGGGAGAATTCCTGCCGGTCTTCCCGATCAGCTCGTTGCGTTTAAGTCTTGACTCCCTCTCCGCTTTCTTTGTTTTTGTCATTTCACTCCTTTCGGCAGTCACGTCCATGTATGCCATTGGATATAGCCGTGAATATCAGGAGAAGCCCCAGGGCAACCGTATCGCTTGTCTAGGACTGCTCTATAATTTCTTCATCCTTTCCATGATTTTAGTCGTCATGGTGCAGGATGCTTTTTATTTCCTCATCTTCTGGGAGGTTATGTCTTTGGCTTCCTACTTCTTAGTGGTCTTTGAACACGACAAGGCCGAAGCGAGAAAAGCCGGGACACTTTATTTCATCATGACTCACGCCGGAACCGCTTTGATCGCCGCCGCTTTCTGGCTTCTCTTTGTCGAGACTGGTTCCTTCTCATTTGACTCCTTCCGTCTTCACGCGAACTCGCTTTCTCCCATTGTCAAGAATGTTGTTTTTCTCTGCGCGCTGGCCGGTTTCGGCACAAAAGCGGGTCTGGCGCCGTTGCACATCTGGCTCCCCGAAGCGCATCCCCAGGCGCCGAGTCATGTCTCTGCCTTGATGTCGGGGGTGATGATCAAGACAGCCGTTTACGCTTTCCTCCGTTTTGCCTTCACGTTTCTGGGAGATATTCCACTTTGGTGGGGAGGTCTCCTTTTAGCCGTAGCGATTCTTTCAACCCTTCTGGGGATTCTTTACGCTTTGATGGAGCACGACCTAAAAAGGGTTCTTGCTTTTTCCAGCATCGAAAACATGGGGATTATTTTTCTGGGGATCGCGATGGCGGCGGTTTTTACTTCACTGCGGCAGCCGGCTTACGCTTGTTTCGCTCTGGTCGCCGCGCTGTATCATTTGATGAACCATGCCGTCTTCAAGGGACTCCTCTTTTTGGGAACGGGTTCGGTTCTCTCCAGCACGCATACCAGGAATATGGAACAATTGGGAGGATTGATCCGAAAGATGCCTTGGACCGCCGGCACATTTCTAGTCGGGTGTCTGGCGATTTCGGCATTCCCACCGCTGAATGGATTTGTGAGCGAGTGGATGATCCTGATGGCGCTCTTTTTAGGGAGCGGGTGTGATGGAGAAGGATTGCGCTTTTTCGCTCCCGTGCTTGCTTCCTTATTGGGCCTCGCGGGAGCGCTCGCGGCAGCTTGTTTTGCCAAGGCGTTTGGCATTACTTTCTTAGCGAACCCCAGGTCCCCTCAAGCGCAAAACGCGAAGGAAATAAGCGCTTCCATGAAGATGGGTTTGGGGATTCTTTCGGTCGCTTGTCTTTTGTTTTCCATCGCGGCGCCGTGGATTGTCTCCTTGTTGAGTAAGGTAACTTATTTGCTAATGGGACGACCGGGCGAGGATGTTTTTGATTTCGCCAAAGAAGGTTTCTTAATAGCGCCTTCGGGAGTAAGCCAGTTTTCTCCTGGGATGATTTTCTTAATCTTGACGGGTGTTTTTATCGTGGCGGCGGTTTTGTTGGGGAGGGGCGCTTTCCGAACCGGCCCCAGCTGGGCTTGCGGAATGCCGGCGCTGTCGCCGCGGATGCAGTATTCCGCGACCGGTTATTCAAAACCGCTGCGGCGGGCTTTTTCTTTTCTTTACCGCCCCAGCCGACGGGTGGAAAAATTCCTTTACCAGCCGATCACCCGATGGGTTATCCGCTCCTCTGAAAAAGCCAAACAGATTCAAACAGGGCATATCCAACTCTACTTAAGTTATATCTTTATCACTCTGCTTCTATTGCTGATTTTCGTGAGGATGTCATGAGCGCTGTTTTTCTTTCGATAACTCAAGTGTTGCTGGCCATGGTTCTGGCTCCTTCCGTGAGCTGGTTCATCAGAAAATTGAAAGCGGCCTCTCAAAACAGGATCGGCCCGACGCTGAGCCAATGCTACTTTGATTTAATCAAGCTCTCCCAAAAAGAGATGGTCGTTTCAGAAACGGCCTCATGGATTTTTCACGGAATGCCCTTTGTCCTTTTTGCCTCCACTCTTTCGGCAACGTTCCTGATCCCGCTGTTCTGGGAAAAAGCCTTGTTCGGATTTACCGGCGACGCCATTTTATTTGTTTATCTCCTGGCCTTGGGCCGTTTTTCCCTCGCCCTGGCGGCGCTGGATACAGGGACTGCTTTTGGCGGAATGGGATCAAGCCGCGAGATGTTTCTTTCGTCTTTGGCGGAGCCGGCGTTGCTCCTTTCTTTCTTTGCCTTAGCCTTCCAC
>CAYJQR010000082.1:0-8175 GCA_964372345.1 uncultured Planctomycetia bacterium
TCTTCCAGTCCCTCAATTTGTCGCAAAATATCCTGAATATCTTCCGGCAAAGGGGCTTCAAACAGCATTTCCTTATTTGTGACGGGATGAGAAAAAGCCAAGGAGCCAGCATGAAGCATGAGCCGTGGTATTTTTAGCCACGGGAAACTTCCTCCATAAACAGTATCCCCCAAGATCGGATGCCCCAACGATGAAAGATGGACTCGAATTTGGTGGGTCCGGCCTGTTGTCGGCTCCAGTTCCAGGTAAGTCGCTTGTTTGAAACGTTCCAGCGCTCTGTATCGAGTCTCGGCTTCACGAGATCGGCCTTCTCCCTTGGCGATGACCGCCATCTTTTGCCGGTTCACCGGATGCCGCCCGATCGGCAGATGAATCACTCCCTCTTGACGGGCCATCCTCCCGCGCACAATCGCCAGATACTTTTTTTTGACCTGTCTGGAAGCGAATTGTTGGGCCAGAAGGTAATGGGCATTTTCCGTTTTTGCCGCTAAGATCACCCCGGAGGTCTCCTTATCCAACCGGTGGACAATTCCAGGCCTGTTTTGGCCGCCCGCTTGAGAAAGCGAGCCGCAGTGAGCCAACAGCGCGTGGACCAATGTCCCGGTGTAATGCCCGCAGGCCGGATGCACCACCATCCCGGACGGTTTATTCACCACAACGATTTCCTCATCCTCATCAATAATATCCAGAGGAATCTTTTCCGGAGTTAACCAGGGGCGATTCTCTTTCTCTTTTAAAATAACCTCGATTTCATCGCCGCTTCGGACAGGGTCGTGGCGTTTCATTTTCTTGCCGTTGACAAGAACGCCCCCCTGGGCGATCAAATACTGAAGATACGAACGGGAATATTTTTTTTGGAACTGCTGGACGAGAAATTGATCGAGGCGGAGGCCGTTGTCAATGGAAGAGACTTTAATCATTAATCTGTCTCAAATTCTGGACGCAGGAGTTGATGAGTTCCTCCGACTGGCTTCCTTGATCTGGATAAGTGGCCATACTCACGGCAATGGACAGGGAACGGAATTTCTCTGAATTTCTTAAACAATCCTTCAGCAATGTTTCGATCCGTTTTTGCGCCACTTTCCCCATGGAGGAATCGGTCTCTTTCATCAAAATCACAATCGCCCCTTGATATTGAAAAACCTGATCTTTTCCTTTACGCAAAACCATCCCCAATCTCAGCGTCAATTCCTCTAAGACCCCTTGTGATGACGCTTCATTCTTCGCCCCGTTCTGGCGGACCAAGCAGAGCGTCATAGATTGCTGAGCATGTTTGCTCGTTTGAATTTCCTGGTCGAAAACCTCCAGAGCCGCTTGATCGCGGGTCAGTTTCGGCAGGGTAAACCAAAAAACACTCCCCAGCTTCGGCTGGCTCTCGACCCCGATTTCTCCTTGATGCATCCTCACGATTTCTTTTGTGACAGCCAACCCCAATCCGGTCCCTTTCTGGAGGTAAACAGACTCCTGGTGCTCCGCCTGCTGGTAACGTTCAAAGATCTTGCCGATATCTTCAGGAACGATTCCCACTCCGGTATCCGTCACGCGGACTTCCATTTTATCTTTTTTGTTCAAGACCGCGACCGTGATCTTCCCCCCCTCGGGAGTAAATTTCATCGCGTTCCCCAGAAGGTTCGTCAATACCTGGATCATCTTGTCCTCGTCCATGTAAATTTCGCCAAGAGCCGGCGGAATTTCTACCGTTAATTGAACCTTCTTCTCTCGGGCGTGAATCTGAAAAAAATCAACGATCCTGTTCGCCCAATCGCCGACGTCCACGAAACGCTTGCGCAGTTCCAATTTGCCGGCTTCGATTTTGCCCAAGTCCAATAAATCGGTCACGGTGCGCAAGAGCCGGTCCGCTTGATTCTTGACGTTATTGAGGAACATTTTCTGCTTTTCGTTCAGCGGGCCGATCTCTTCCTCCAGGATTAACGAAGAAGTCTCGCGAATAATCGCCAAGGGAGTCCTTAGTTCATGGGAAGCGGTCGAGACGAAATTCGATTTCAGTTGACTGAGCCGGCTTAAATCCTCATTCACCTTTTCAAGCTCGGCGTTTTTTTGTAAAATCTCCCGCTCGAGCCGCTCTTTTTCCTGTTTCGCGTTGAACTTGCCCAGCGCCTCCTGGATCACGAAAGGAAGCGCTATCGAGTAGCCCTCTTCTTTGGAGACGTAATCATACGCCCCTTCTTTGATGAGCTGGGCGGCGACTTTCTGATCCTTCTGTCCCGTCACTATGATCACCGGCGTTGTCACTTGATTGCGGTGAAGTTTCTGAAGGGTTTCCAGTCCATTCATCCCGGGCATGTTGAAGTCGCAGAGAATCACGTTAAAATCCGCTTTCTTAACTTTTTCCACCGCCTCTTCCCCGGAACGCGCCACTTCGACCGCGCATTCCAAATGAGGATTCTTGGAAAGGATCCGCGTAACGATTTCAACATCCATCGCGCTGTCCTCGACCAACAAGACACGAATCGGTTCGTTCATTTTATCGCTCCCGCCGATAACTGGGGAACTATCTTCGCCGGTTCTATGGGCAAAGTGAAGAAGAAGGTCGTTCCATCTTCCGCCCCCGACTCCAGCCAGATTTTCCCGCCATGTTTTTCGATGATTTTTTTCACGATCACTAATCCCGCCCCTGTTCCTTCCACTTTCTCGGCCCCCGGCAGACGCTGGAACAGTTTGAAAACTTTATCCAAATATTCCTTGGGAATTCCTACCCCGTTATCCCGGACATAAAATTCGTAAAGATGATCCTTCTTGGCGCAGCCAATCTCAATCACAGGGTTATTTTTATCATTATATTTAATCGCGTTGGAAATCAAATTATGAAAAACCTGTTGGACACGGACTCGATCACAGGTAATCGTTGGCAACGGCCCGATTTGAAGGTTTACTTTTTTCTCGGTGATGGCATAGACCAAATTTTTACGAACTTCTTCCAAAACTTGCGCTAAATCCGCTGACTCCAATGGATTTCGCTGGCGGGAGATACGGGAGAGGTCCAAGAGATTTTCAATGAGCCGCGTCATCCGTTTGGACGCCTCCTGAATGGACTCTAAGTATTCTTTTCCTTTCGGATCCAGTTTGTCAGCGTAATCCTGCAGGACAAAACGGCTGAAGGCGTCAATGCCGCGCAGGGGTTCCTTCAAATCATGTGAAACGATATAGGTAAAGTCATCCAGTTCCTGATTGAACTCCGCCAAGGAAGCATTGGCCCGCGCCAGTTCCCGGGTCCTCTGCTCCACCTTTAACTCCAAATTGGTGTAGAGCCCTTGCAGTTCATGGGTCATTTTGTTAAATTCACCCGCCAGCTCTTCCAATTCATCCCCCGTCTCGAGGGGAATCCGGTAATTGAGCTGTCCCCCCCCGATGACTTTCGCCCCCTGGGAGAGTTCTTGAATGGGCCTTGTAATCGCGCGCGTGGTGTAGATAATCACCGCGATTCCGCCGATGATAATCAACAAGACAATCCCGATGATCACGCCGTTGATCAAAACGACTTTCTTTTCCAGCTGATCCAGCGCGAGGGAGTTTTTGTCTTTTTCTTCATCCAGCACTTCCAGCAGGGTCTTGTGCTGGGATAAAACCAGACCTTCTTTCTCTTTCGTCTTGTTCCAGAGTTGATCGGTTGTTTCGATCAAGTGAGCCGCCGCCCCCCGAATCTCCTGGAACAACTGATCCAATTTCTCCCCCGTCCCTTTCTCCTTCTCGCTGAGCGCAGCTTTCAGACGATCCAGATTCTGAAGAATCTCCAGCAACTTTGTGTCGTAGAATTCTTTGGCGCCGCTCTCTCGATCAACCGGATACCGGCTCAAGTTCCCGGCGGAATCGGATACCGACTGCAGAAGATCCACCGCCAATTTCATTTTGGGAAGGAATTCCTGCCGTACCGGATCCACTTCCTTTTTCTTTGCCGCCATCTCCGCTTCCTGCGCGAGGAACTCGTTAATTTGGCTTTCGAAATTCCTCAATAATTTCCGCAGTTCTTCCGCCACTTTCCGTTTTTCTTCATGAGAGGACAAAATCTGCTGATCCCGCTCGGACAGGTCATTGTTAATTCCCTCTAATTTCTTCAATATCGCCTGCTGGCGCTGTCCCCCCTGCCGATGGGGAAGGAATTTATTGTACTCATCGAGATTTTTGTCGGTCTCCAGTTTCAGCTGTTCATACTGCCTGCGGTCTCTCTCATCGGAGGTCAGAAGGTAGCGTTCCAGAGTCGTCCGGGCATTCGAGGCGTAAATCCCCAGAAAAGAAGCCACCCGCGTCGCCGGGATATCCTCGATGAAAGTCACTCCCAACCCGGTTTTACGGGCGATCTGGCCCCTTTCCTGTTCGATCAACTGGATCAGCAATCCCTGGATCTGGCGTTGGACCCCGCCGATATTTTCAAGGGTACCGGCGCGGACCTGATGGCGCTTTAAAACTTCCCGCGCCAGATCAATTAAAGATTCCATCCTTTTTTTCAAGGAGTCGTACTGGTTCTGTTCTTCCGGGATAAGCACATAGTTTTCAAGCGCAGACTGCATCCTCGCGAGTTCCTCTGAAGCCTCCTGGAATGAACTCAACTGTTGAGGGAAGAAAGCGATCATACTCTGGTCCAGAATCGAAGAGAGATCCATCACTCTTCTCCTGTAATTGGATAAATGAGCCACCACAGGCAGGTAGTGAGATTGAATGAGAAAGAGATCGTTTTCCTCCTCTAATCTTTTCTGTTCCGATTGGATTAAAAGAGAAATTTGATCGAGCGCTGTTTCTCTCTCTTTGAAGAACTGCCGGCGGCTCTGCCGCCACTCTTCTTCCTCTTTCTTCATCCCCTCTGAAAGCTGCAGCATCTGCTGGTAGGCGGCTTTGATTCGGTTGAGAAGGTCTTTTTCTTCGTCAGTCACGACATAGGAAGAGAAACGCTCGAGAATTTTCTCCGCCCCCAGATCCTTCTGGGACTGGGCCAGTTGGATCCCTAAAAGGGCCGATTCATGGATCGCCGGGACGTCCCGGCGCAAACTTTCATAAACCCCTTCATAGATCTGGCGAAGGCTCAAGACAGCGGTCGCCCCCAGAGTAAAAACCAAAACAAAAATAACCGCGAAACTGAGGCTGATCTTCTGGGCAATCTTCATCCCACCACCTGCTTTTTTCTATTCCACCAAAGCAACGCGCCGCTGATCACCGCCAGCGGAATGCTGATGAGCTGGGCTAGGGTAAAACCTAACCAGATTGGGAGACTATCTCCCCGCAGGAATTCAACCCCAAACCGCCCCAGAGAATAAAGAAAAAGATACGCTAAACCAATTTCTCCGGTGAAGCGTTTTCGCTTCCGCCATTGAAGCAATACAAGAAAGATGATGAACAAACCGAACGAAGAGTATAGCTGAGTGGGGTGAATCGGGATCAAGCGGTTTGGAAAATAAATCCCAAAGATAGAATGGGTCGGTTTTCCAAAACAACAGCCGTTTAGAAAGCAGCCGATTCTTCCGATGGAATGGGCCAGCGCCAGATAGGGACTGACCAAATCGGCCGTTTCCCAAAACGGTATTTTCTTCATCCGGAGATAGGAAAGCGCCGCTAAAAACCCCGCTAAAAATCCTCCATACCAGACCAATCCCCCTTGGTCCAACCGAAGAATCTGGTAAGTATTCACCGAATAAAAATCCCAGTTAAGAACAATATAGAAAACCCTTGCCCCGATAATTCCTCCGGCCAGGGTCAAGAAAAAAAGGTTGGACAATTGATCCGGATGGATTTTAGCGCCGCTTCGCCGGGCGTTCCGGGCCGCTAAAGAACTGGAGACTAGGTAAGCGACGGCCAGCATGAGGCCGTAAGAATAAAAAGTGAGGGGGCCCAGTTTAAAAAGGATGGGGTGCATGATGATTATTAAGGATACTACCTTTTCTGTTTTTTGCTAGAACTTTACCCTGAGCCCGTCGAAGGGTTGGTAAAACTCCTTGAGGTGCGAAGATGACCCAAGCCCCACCGTTCCCGTAGGGCGAGTTTTTAGCATTTAGGAATTATTGCGATCTTCTAACTTATTTAAAATTCCTTGGATAAAGGGAAAATAGTTTTCTTCGATCTTCTTAAAGATCTTTTGAGATTCTTCTTTATCATATGTATGGGATGTCTTGTTACGATCCTCCAACATATTCAAGGCAGTTTGTTCATTTTCGATAAGCCCCACTCGAAAAGCCGATTTCAAACATTCCTTAGGGGTTGCACACTCGATTCCCTCACTTTCGAGAAATATCTTGAGGGTTTTCCACAGAAGTTCAAACGTAAACTCAAATCTCTGAATGACTCCATCTTTATCCAGTTCGTCCTGCGCTTGATCAACTCCTTCTTTGAGACTCTCAACTGAATCTCTAAACTTTTTTATCGCGTAATTAA
This sequence comes from uncultured Planctomycetia bacterium, assembly GCA_964372345.1. Classification (GTDB taxonomy): domain Bacteria; phylum Omnitrophota; class Gorgyraeia; order JACOVV01; family JACOVV01; genus JACOVV01. The sequence continues at coordinate 6,379 of CAYJQR010000082.1, forward strand.
TCTCTTCTTGCATAAATCACTTTCCCAGTCTTAATAATTAATTCCTTAAAAACTGGATCGACCTGCTTTAGATAAACAATATCCACATCATAAAGCCCTGCTATTTGGTCAATTTCTTCAAAAATCACTCTTTCTTCTCTCGTTGGCGGACGATTCTCATTTACGGCAAAGTCAAAGTCAGAACCTTTATGAGATTTGCCTTTTCCTCTAGAACCAAAAAGGATAATCTTTTGCGGCGTTAAGTATCTTATGAGAATTTGTGTAACACCCTCCAAAATTTCTTTCTCTCTGGAAGAAACTATTTGCTCGCTCATCATCCATAACTATACCATAACTCCCTCCGAGATACAAAAAAGAGCAGTCCCTACTTTGGGAATTGCTCTTTTTTCCCTCGACACCCGGACAGCCATAAGCGAAAGAGCTTGTTCACGCTGGACGGAAAACGATGATTCTCTCTTTCTGTTTAAACTCGATGTTGAAATGGTCAAAGATATCAAGTCGTCCTAAAATTAATGGGATTTCTTCAATCAACGCAACTCCTAAACGACTGTGAATAATATATTCACCTATTTTCATATTCAAGATATTAATCACATAAGGAATTGTCCCCTCGCCAATTCCTCGAATCTCACGAATTTCATTTTTCTTACCTAAAGAAAAACCTAAAAATTCACCTAAACTTCTTGGAATAAGAGTAATATCTGCTCCTGAATCAACAATCATTTCACACAAATACACTGCTTTCGCTGTGACTAATCTAACTTGAGCAGTGGGAATCCATTTAATGCCAAATTCTGGAATTTCTACTTCTTTACCTTTAAATTGAATTTCAGGCATAAAACCATGGCTTCTTTCCAACCTTGCGTAGGTACTTTTACTAACAAAGGTTCCTGAGCCGTCCTTTTGCCTTTACGGATCACTAATCTCGGATCTCTCCCATGAGCCACAATTTTTCCATTCACTACTGCAAGATACTCTCCCAAAAATTTATCTTCATCTCTAGGGTATATGCCAAAATATTTCTTCGTCAGTCTCATTGGTTTTCCCCTCCCAAACATCTATTGTAGAACATTATTAGATTCCTGTCATTTCCAATAGAATCTTGAAGCTAATAATCAATAAAAACTCCCCCCCCCCCCATTTCCAGGAGCCAAGACCCCTGCATCAATAGGATATTTCTATAGTGAAGTCCCTAGGAGAGGAAGACTGCGATTGCTCCGATCCACTCTTTCCTGTATCAGGGAACTGAGTGATTTTATGGAATTTGGTATATCCCTTGTATCACTAGAGAAAACATATCCCGCATCTTTCTCTTCTCTTTCTAATTCACTTTCCTCTTTCTTTAAAAACTCCAACGAACCAATAATACCTTCTAACAATTCACCTTTTTTACCATGTTCATAATAGATGGATTTCCCTTTATAACGAGGACCAGGTGGAGCATCTCGACGCTCATAGGTATGAAGGGAGATGTCTATTTTTTCTATCCATTCTCGTTCTGGTGGTAGACGTTGAAGAATTGCCTTGAGTCGGCCTATTGTATCCTTATGATCCCACGACCATGGACGTTCTATAACTTCATCTTTCCATTTCTCTGGAATGCGTTCTAAAACTTCCCTCCGACGATGATAAAACTCCTTCAGTTTCTTTTCAAATCTACCTTTTTCTTTATCGAAATCCAATAATCTAGAAAGCACTTTCAGGAGTTTATCTAGATTAATTCTTTGATCAAAACCTGGTAGTTCTGCCAGCTTTGCTAAAAGTTTAAGCGCAATTGCATGAGAACGGGACATTATT
>CAYJQR010000083.1:0-8084 GCA_964372345.1 uncultured Planctomycetia bacterium
AGGAGGAATTCACACGTCGTCCGTACTGAAACTTGTTGTAAGGCGCAGAAGAGAGGCCAGCGCAGCAAACAGGTATATAATAGACTTGTTATGGGACAAGCTCAAGATTCGACTAAATGCATAATTTCTGGAATTAGTTTCTCAGCTTTGTTTTCCGGTATTAGCAAGGGTAGATAACGCATGTGCAATGCCTTAGCGATTCGTTCAATCCTTGCCACTGTAACGTGATGCAATCCACCCTTCAGATCACGGCTCACGTGGCTTTTGGCCGTACCCGTACGTTTGGCAAAATCTTCATATGTCCATCCAGCTTCCTCAAGGAATTGAGAGATCTGCAATTCCAAGGAAAATCTCTTCTTCTCACTTTTATAGGCTTTCCTAAAGGCGGGACGCTGCATTTCTCTATCGAATAGGATTGCAGTCTTCTTACCATTTTTCATAATAATCACCTCGTTTGGTCCTTATTTCATAATCATTTTTGCAACGGATGGCCTTGTGTATTTCTTCGCGTTCTTTTTGACGCACTTTTTGCGACTGTTTATGAAAACCATTCGTCACGATGATCTTGCTTCCATCGGTCATGAAGTTTAGAAATCTCTGCGCATGAGGCTTGAAAGCATATATTCCATGTTTAGCATCTTCTATGTTGTAAAGAACTTAAAATGCGCCCCCGAAGCGGCGGCTATATTGGAAGGGAAGGCGATGGAAAAGGTATCGAATCGTAATCCCATGGGGATTACCCTTATCAAGGCAACCAGCGAGATACCGATCTACTTGATGATGAATTCCCATAAAAAGAATCCCAGTCTCTTCGTCTTGCAACGTCTCCAAGATTCTCTGGGCGATGAACCGATCGCGGGCGTGGAGAATCCTGTGGGCCAGGAGGCTGGACTTCAGCCGCCGCCACAAACTCTTGGAGCGAGTTCCCCTTTCAAGCTCCTCCTTGAGGCTGTTGTACTCCTGCAGAAGAAGTTCTGGAGATTCTGTCCCGATGAGGACACAACCTTTTTTGACAAGATCGTAAAGAATCTGGTAGTTGCGGCTCTCCCGCACAGCCAACTCTGTTACGATCTCCATTTCCTTCCCGCAAATCGGCAGGCCATCCTGGTAGAGTTTTGTCTTATGAACGTCTAGATCAAGGGCCTCGATTTTGCGCTTGATTCCTTCCCACATCTGGTCAATCGCCTTGATGTGGCTTGCCCACTTTTCTTGGCCAAAACGCTCGACATAAGCCTCCTTTAGGGAACCAGCCATGGAGCCCATGTCTACTTGAGTGTGGATTACTGGGATATAAATGAGGGTGCGCATTAGGGGAACGGTGAATGAGTGGATGAGTGGATGAGTGAATGGGTAAAAGAAGGGGTGCGGGATGGGTTCATAATTTGAGGCTTTTTCTCATTTCAAGTGGATCAGTTCCCCTCCCTCGATGGGAGGGGATTAAGGGGAGGGTGAGATAAACAGTGAGTCCTTATCACCTCTAAAACACCCTGTCTATTGGTTAATACTTCATTATTCCAAAATCGGAGAACTTTGAAACCTTGACTGTGAAACCATTCATCCCTTGTCTTATCTTTCTCTGTCTCTACCGAATGCTGACCTCCATCCGCCTCAATAATGACTCTCTTTTCAAAGCAGACAAAATCAACAAGGTATCTTCCGATGAGCTGTTGTCTTCTGAATTTCATCCCTTCTAATTGTTTGGCTCTAAGATGGTGCCACAATAATCTCTCTACGTCGGTCGAGTTCTTTCTGAGAGCTTTAGCCATTTTTATCAAAAGTTGAGACATCTTTCAATCCCCCCTCCCCCTGACCCCCTCCCACAAGGGGAGGGGGGAACAACTTACCCACTTACACATTCACTGTCTTCACCGCTTCCGAAATGAGTTCGCGAATTAGCTCTAGATCGAAGGGCTTAGAGGTATAGTCATAAGCGCCCAGCTTCATCGCTTCGCGCGCGGTCTTGGAAGTCCCATAGCCGGTGAGGACAACAATCTTGGAGGGTTTGGAGATTTGACGGAGCTTCTTGAGTGCACTGATGCCATCCATTGTCGGCATCTTGATGTCCAGGAAGATCAAGTCTGGCTGTGAGCACCTCGCCTCCCTGATCCCTTCCTGCGCAGTCATCGCCACGAGGACATTGTGTCCCTCTTGCTGAAAGATTTTCTGGAAAAGATTGCAGATATCCGCTTCGTCGTCAATGATCAGCAGTTTAGCCATTCTTAAGCTCCTCCACTTGATCCTTTGTGACCCCCATGGTCTTTAATTTATTAAAGAGCGTCTTATAATCGATCCCTAGACGCTTCGCGGCCTGACGCTTATTCCCCCGTGTCTGGCGCAGGACTCGCAGGATCAGATGCTTCTCTGTCTCCTGCGCTGCGCGTCGACTGACTTCGCGAAGATTTCCAGTGGGTGAAGGGTACTCATCACTCGCTTTAGCGCTTCTCACCTTCTCTGGTAGATGCTCTAGGAAAATCTCCTGATCCGCTAACAGGATGGCTGTCTTAAGGGTATTCTCAAGCTCCCTGATATTGCCATGCCAACTGTAGCAACTCAAAAGCCGCATCGCCTCCTCAGAGATTGCCTTGACCTCTTTTCCAAACTCTTGGTTGAACCGTTCTAGAAAGAACTGGGCCAAGAGCTTGACGTCGTTGCCCCGCTGGCGTAAAGGGGGGAGATGGATCACAAAGACATTCAGCCGGTGAAACAGGTCCTCCCGAAACAGGGCGCGCTGGACAAGATCCTCCAAGTTCTGGTTAGTGGCAGAGAGGATTCGTACATCAGTCTGAATGGGATTCTCACTCCCTAATCGATTGATCTGTTTATCTTGCAGGACCCGCAGAAGCTTTGCCTGAGCAGTCAGTCCCAAGTTCCCAATCTCATCCAAAAAGAGCGTTCCCCTATTGGCCTGTTCGAATCGCCCTTGCTTTGTCATCTCTGCTCCAGTAAAGGCCCCCCGCTCGTAGCCAAACAACTCGCTTTCAAACAGCGACTCTGGCAAACTAGCACAGTCCACTGGGACAAACGGCTTCTCCCGCCTGTGGCTTAAGGTGTGAATGGCTCTGGCGATGAGCTCTTTCCCAGTACCGCTCTCCCCGCGAATCAATACTGTGATCTCCTGCGGGGCGATTCGCCTCACCAGATCAAAGACCGCTACAATGCTCAAATCCTCACCGACCATCTGGTCTGGCGTCACTGGCCCAAGGTTCGTCGGTGGCTTAGGGAAAGCTTGCTCGATGCTGCGCACCTGGAGCGCCTGCTGGATACTCTGCGCCATCCGATCGACGGCGAGCGGCTTGGTCAGGTAATCGTAAGCCCCAGTCCTCATCGCCTCCACCGCGCTCTTCACTGTCTCGTACCCAGTCATCATGATGACGATTGTCTTAGGTCGCAGGGACTTGATCTGGCGAAGGACTTCGATCCCATCCATCTTGGGCAGAACCATATCCAACAGGACCAGATCAATTGAGTCCTTCTGAATCTGCTTCAATCCTTCTTCACCCGATGTGGCAACCTCGACGGTGAAACCTTGCTCCGTAAGGATTTTTGACAAGATCTCTCCGGCGTCTGGTTCATCTTCGATGATCAGGATGCGTGCCGTGGTCTGACTGCTAGTGACAAGGGGTGATTTAGTTTTAGGGCTCATCGTTACTATAAAATGTGATTGAATTTTGTCCCGAAATGGATTTCTGCGTCTTCAGTTGTTTGGGTTGGGTCTTGTTCGAATTTATCTCCCTGCCCATTAATCGGCAGTCGAATGGTAAAGGTTGTGCCGTGATTCGTGCGAGATCGCCTAGTCTGTACAGAGATCGTTCCACCGTGGTCTGTGACAATCCGATGGGAGATCGTTAATCCTAAACCGCTGCCACACTCTTCTTTCTTGGTGCTGAAAAATGGCTTAAAAAGACTCTTGCGGTACTTGAGGGAGATCCCAGCGCCTGTATCACTGATTTTGATGAGGACCTCGCCCTTCTTTGCATCATAACCGGTCTCAAGGATCAACCTTCCCCCACCGGGCATTGCCTGCACGGCATTGGTGATTATATTGGTGAAGACCTGATCAATCATCTCCTCATCTACCGTCACCAGCGGGAGCCAACGGGTGTAGCGTCGAATGATCGCGATTCTTTGTGACCTGCAATGGATCTTCATCAGGCTCAGGGTTCGATCCAGACTGCGGTTGATGTTGCGGCGGACTAGTTTTAAGTGGTTTCTTCGCCCGTAGGTAATCAGGTGCTTGGTCATGGAGTCGAGTCGCTCAACCTTTCGGATGATCGCCTCTGTGAATTCCCGGTTTGGATCCTTGGATTTGAACTTCGACTGCAGGTATTGCACCGACATCGAAATGACAGAGAGGGGATTTCGGATCTCATGCGCCAGTGACGCCGCCATCTCTCCGGTGGCTAAGACTTTCTCTCGGCGCACCATCTCTTCCTCTTTTTCTCTTAACTCCTTCAGGGTTCTTTCGAGCTCCTCGGCAAGATGCTGCGCATGGGTTTTGAGCCGCTCTTCGACTTGTTTGCGCTCGATCGCATAGTGGATCACCCGAGCTAACATCTTCCCATGGAGTTGTTCCTTGATCAGACACTCTTGAGCTCCATTGCGGATGAATTCAACAGCACAGGTTTCTTTTGGAATATCCACGATCACAATGATCGGCAGAGCCGGTACTTTATCATGTATCTGAAGGAAGAAATCAAGAAACCACCCTTCTGAATCCGAGAGATCCAATAACACGATGTCTGTTTTTTCTTTTCCAAGCTGAATAAGCGCCTCCCCAAATTCCTTTACATAGTCCACCTTAAAAGAGAAATTTCTCTCCTCGCTCAGCATCTGACGGATATCCTCCCCATCGTGAGGATCCGTTCGGATCAAAAGGACTTTAATCGTCTCAGGGGAGGACTTTTGAGTGGCTGAAGCGGCATGAGTCTCTGTTGCGGTCATGGATTCTTTTTTTTCATTGTTTCTCGACATACTGGCAGATTCGACTGCGATCCTGCTCAGAGATGGAATCAAAAGCGATCCCGACCAGGGTTTGTCTAGGGGTTTCTTTTCTCTCCCAAATCTTGCGAGCGATCCCATGGATGGGATGAGGATTGCCAAAAAAGAAAAGACACAACTCAACATCCCCACGAAACACCCAGTCGCTAGCAACCTTCAAACAACATCCTCCGGCGCTCAGGTTAAGAGGACGACTGTTAAAAAACTCCTCTGGCGAGGTTTGTATGCGAATCAGAACACCATTTTCCTTCAGCTCAATCCGTGGAAATTCGCGCTGCTCCTTTTGGAGAAGTTTTTCAAGTTCGCCAAGAACTTTCTTACGCTCGGCATTTTCGCTAGCAAACTCCGTTTGGATTTGCTCCATCCTCGCCTTAGTTTCTTGCAGTTCTTGTTCAACCTTATTCCGTTTTTCAAACTCATCCATGACTTGAGTCTCAAGTTTCTCGACTAACCCCTGTTTTTCTTTTGACACTCTCTCCCGTTCGGCCTTCTCAAGCACAAGTTCTGTTTTTGTCTGTTCCATTGCAGAACGGATTTCCCCAAGCGCTTGCTCTGTCTTACGCCGTGTCTCACCTTCCGCGCGAACCTGACTTTCCTGTTCTGTTAGTTTTTCTTGCAGATCTCCCAGATTAGCAATCATTTTAGCGACTGAAAGGTTCTCTTTCTTGCCCCGGCCCCCTCTCATGAAAAGAACTCGTAAGACAAACCATATGAATCCCATTAAAGGTAGAAGCAACAACCACCCGTAAGCCATCTCCAAGCGCGGTCTTTTGGATTGAACGGCGGGTTGGACAGCAGAAGCCATCTGTTTAGCTTTCGCCAGGGAAAAGGTGTCAATCAAAGCCTTCTGTTCCGCAGTGAGATCCTTGGGGCCAGAGACAACATGAGTAATCGCCAATTCAGTAGGAATCCCTTCCTCTTTAGTAACAAGACTCGTATCCTTCAACATCACCACAATCGCATTTTCCTCTTCGATCACCTGATAGGTTGTTGGCGATCTCAACGTGAGAATCAGACCTTGTAACGGAGTCCTTGTCTGGCCCTCGGCCTTGCCGAGAGGCAGGCCCTCTGGCTTGGGATAATATTGAACCTCCATAGAAGCTAGAATGCCTTCCGAGAACTCTTCTTTTTGTCCCTGTTGTCCCTGAAAATAATCGTTGAATACATTCTTTGAAGCAAAATGAATCACGAGCCGGGGCGGATTCTCCAGGGTGAAATAGCGATAATCAGCTCGCCCTGAGGTAGTAATCGTTACCTGCGTTATCCCTGGAGGACCAGCCTCGCCGAGTCTAGGCGGGGTTGATTTTTCCTGCGCTGCCAAGAAAGAGGGATTCGCTAGGATAGCCAATCCCATCATGAGAATAAGCACGATTCTCTTTTTCCGCCAAAGGCGGATCCCTGCCCGCAGGCTGGCAGGCGAGCGCCTCCGGCGGAGAATTTTGTCATTTGTCATTTTTTAACCTACATCTCCCGCACAGCATCAGCGACTTGGAATCGAACCCCTTCCTTCTGAGATAGAATTCTGGCATTGGCCATATCCTCAAGGATTTCTTCGACCTGAACCCTCCCGATTGATTCCCCATTCCTGACAACCGTGAGAATCATCCCTTGACGCAGGGGACTTGTTTTTCCTAGATTCACGACCACCCAGGAGTAATCGTTATTCATCCCAATAATCTCTCCTTCCAGTCGCGCCCTGTGACTGACAATAATCTTTTCTAATTCCACGAGTGCCGTTTCTGTCTCTACTGATGGCTTTCCTTTCTCCTGCTGGGCGATCTGAAACTCTTGAATCTTCCCCTGAAATTTCTGGATCAACTGATTTTGCTGGCCGATCCGCGCAAAAATTTCTTCCTGTTGACGCTTAGCCTCAGTCAGTTGGAGATCCAGCGCGATGGCCCTGGCTCTTTCTGAGTTGAGGTCCCTTTCGGCTATAACCAATTTCTTTTCCACCGAAACCTTCGCTTCGGTCACCTGATCCAATTGTCCCTGAAGGACAATCTTTTGGTTAACGGTTTTTTCTAAAGACGCCTCCAGCGCGATCCTCTTGTTATTGAGAAGAATCGCCGCGGTAGACAAACCGACAAAAACCACCCCGATCAAACACCACGCTAGTCCCTTCATGGAAAACTTAGGAATACATTTCCAAACTAACTGCGGCACCCAAATAATCCCTTGCCAGATTGCCTTAAGGAACTTGGGCTTTTTTTCTTTCTCGGGTTTTTCAGAACTCATGGGATACCTCCTTTTTTTTAGGGTTGCATATAACTTATTTTAAATAAATAAATTATGAATTAATTACCCCCCCCCCCCCCCCTTTTTTGGGGACCATGATACAATCTAAATCCCCTCTGTTCTATGAACCTGTGATCTTGCTTCGCCCGGGTTGGGATTTTCTGATGGTCAAGACATCGGCTCATCCGTTGACACGATGGACATTTCTTCTTCAAAGCCACGAAACCGTAATATTCAGTAAACCAGCGAGAACAAAACTCACAATAGCCATTGTGAAGCAAAAAATATTTGTTTTGCTCCCAGGTCGTGACATCATTCTGTTCGTGGTTCACCTGATTCACTAGTTCCATCAATCGGCATACGACGTAAGAGAAGATTGTTTCTTGAGTTCCTGTAAAACTCTCACGAGATTCATGGGTAGGAGTACGAACGATCATTTCATAAGATGTTGCCTCATGGAGCAAAGAGGACCACTGCGATGGAAAAGCGAAAACGAGAACTTCATAGTTTTGTTTGAGATGTCTGGAAGAATATTCTTTGAGTTCAACCAAAAAACCTTCATGCAAGATCAGCTCTTTATTTTCCATGTCCCCCTCTTAACATAACAACCCCTCTTCAACGATAATTAGTTTTCGTTGAGAGGGGCTGCTTTGAGCCGCTTCATTAATGAATGAAAGAATATGTGTCTAGTGATACAGACATCGGTATTAAATCACTCTTATATAATCGTTGTCAAGGTTTTTTCATTTTTCGAAGGTCAGGTGTGTTTGGGGTACTCTAAAATTATGAATAGGGCTCACGTAAAATTATGAATCAGTCCTGAGGAAATGAGCTTTTCATGTTAGATTGGG
>CAYJQR010000084.1:0-8023 GCA_964372345.1 uncultured Planctomycetia bacterium
AACAAAAAACTCCTGAAAACCTAGTGCATACAAATAGGCTGGAATTCAGGTATATTGGATCTTCTGGCATTTGACTGTAACCATCATTAACTCTTAACTCTACGGGGTCAAGTCTGGACATGAGACATTTCTTGGTGCAACGGATCAGGGGTTTATAAGTAGAGACAGGTCTTAGACCTGTCTCTACAACGAAAAATTCGTCTATGATTTATACGGATTAACAAGGGAAGAAATCGAAATGGTAGAAGGGAGCGGCGAACTCCATGCCTTTCGGGCACTTCGCTAGAGAATGACGGCGAATTGATCCAATTTGAGTTATCGTGATACCATGTTTCCATGTCTAAAAAGAAATCTTTACCTCGAGAATTAGCCAAGTACAAGCTCCGGTTGCATGCGCGTCCCAAAATTCATCCTTCAGCTTTCATCGCTCCAGGAGCGCAGATCATCGGCGCCGTGACGATCGAGGAAGGGGCCAGCATCTGGTTCAACGCGGTCCTGCGGGCAGATATCAACGAAATCAAAATCGGCAAGCGAAGCAATATCCAGGATGGATCGGTGCTGCATGTCGAAAATGATGTCCCTTGCATCATCGGTAATGACGTTGTTGTGGGACACGCCGCGGTTGTGCACGCCTGTACCATTAAAGATGGGTGTTTAATTGGTATGGGATCAACGGTTCTCAACCGCGCCCGGATCGGCGCCGGGAGTCTGGTGGCGGCAGGGGCGGTGGTGTTAGAAAAAAGTATCATTCCGCCGGGCTCGCTGGTTGCCGGAGTTCCGGCTAAAGTGATTCGCCCATTAAAGGAATCAGAGATCAAAGGAATCCGTGAGTGGGCGGAGAAATACCGGCGCTTGGCGGAAGTCTATAAGAAAACAATGACAAATGACAAAATCCTCTACCGTCGTACGTGGTAAGTCGTACGTCGTAAGTGGTACGTCGTACGACTTATGACTTACGACTGTCATTTGTGCTTTGTCATTTAAATTTTTCGTATCACATGTCTTTTCCGACCCGCAAAATTTTGCTAAAGGTTTATCAAGCGATGCTCAAAACCCACGGCCATCGTCGTTGGTGGCCGGGCGATACTCCTTTTGAAATCATGGTCGGCGCCATTCTGACCCAGAACACCGCCTGGAAGAATGTTGAGAAAGCGATCACCGGCCTTAAAAAAGAAAAACTTCTCTCTATCTCCGCGATCCGTCAAGTTCCGTTAACGAAGTTAGCCAAGGTCATTCGCCCCTCCGGTTACTTCAATCAAAAAGCGAGAAAGCTGAAAGCGTTGGTCCGACATATGGATCAAGAGTACGGCGGGTCCTTAAAACGGATGAAACAACAGCCGCTGCCGGCATTACGGGAAAAACTACTGGAAGTCTGGGGGATCGGCCCGGAAACGGCGGACAGCATTCTCCTTTACGCTTTGGAGAAACCGGTCTTTGTGGTGGATGCCTATACTCAGAGAATTTTCCGCAGGCACCGGTGGATCCCGGAATCGGCGGGCTACAACCAGATCCAGCGGTTATTCATGCGCCATTTACCGGAAGAGGAACGGTTATACAATGATTATCACGCGCAGCTGGTTGCCGTAGGGAATCGTTATTGCAAGCGGAGTCAGGCGCTGTGCGGGCAATGCCCGCTACAGCCATACCTGCCTGGACGATAAATGTGATATAATAACTCTTCCCATGAAATTGACGCACCGCATTCTCAAAGACGCTACACAGTTTACCGGCAGCCAATACTTTTCCAACTTCTTTGATATTTGTCGTAATATCTTTATCCGCAGGATATTAGGTCCGCTCACCATGGGGCTTTTTTCCGAACTGCTGATCGTTCAGCAGTATGGGAAACTGCATCATCTGGGGATTTTAAACGCCATGGACCGTGAGATCCCTTTTTATCGCGGCAAATCGGAACAGGGGCAGGTTCGGCTCACAGAATCGGTCAGTTTTACCGTGTCAACTTTGACCGCCCTGCTTGCCGGTACTGCGATTGTTCTCGGGAGTTTTTTACCGGTTGCCAAAGAATTCCGCCGGGAATTGTGGTTGATCGGGCTTTTTATTATCATTGATAGTTTCATGTCCTATTACCGGGTGTTGTTAAGAACCAATAACGAGTTCGGAATTTTAAGTAAAGTAATTATTTACGGCGCGATTGCCGAGACAGCTTTAACCGTGGGGCTGGCTTTCTTATGGGGAATCAAAGGGCTCCTGCTGGGCATGGTCTTGACAAGCCTGGCGGGGACTCTGTATGTTGTCGTCAGGAGGCCCCGGTTTTTAAAAATTCCTTTCAATCTGGATTGGAAGCGGTTAAAATCTCTTTTCCAAATAGGTGTTCCGTTGTCTCTATATAGTTTTATTCGGACTTTGTTTCTGAGCGTGGACCGGATTCTAATCCTGGTTTTTTTGGGGAGGGTCTATTTGGGGTTTTACAGTATTGCTATCATGGTTTATAATTTCGCGACTCCTTTACCCAAATTGATTTCTAACGTTCTTTATCCCCGATTCATGGAAGCGTTTGGAAAAGCGGGGGACCTAGATCAGGTGGACGCGTATCTGACAAAACCGACGCTCACTTTTGCCTACCTCTACCCTGTTGCCGCAGGGCTGGGGGTATTGGCGCTTCCGTTCTTCCTCCACTACGGCCTGCCGCAATTTTCCCCGGGGCTTGCCGCGGCTCAAATCTTACTCTGGGGGACCTGTTGCTACTCTCTGGTTTTTATGTGGGGGTACGCAATGGTCGCTTTGGGAAGACAGTGGATGGTTTTGTGGCTGAATATAGTCTCGACTGTTGTTGAGATAGGATTATGTGTTCTCTTGACAGGATGGCTCAAGTTTGGCCTGGCTGGAATCGCAATGGGAACTGCTCTGGCGCATTTTTTCTTGAGTTTTCTTTCAATCAGTTTCATCATCTGGGGACATCAAAAGAAGAAAATAGAATGCCTGCGGTTTCTGGTTCGTATCCATACTCCTTTGGCGGGAGCGATCGTTTTTGTTTGGCTGATTGGGAGATCGGTTCCTTATAGTTTTGACTCTCTCTGGCTGGATTTTGGAATTTTTCTTTTTCAGGCGGTTCTTTTCGCGGCGGTGTGGGGTTCTTTAATGTTTCATCAGTTAAACCAACAAATACCCATTTTAAAAGTTCTCAAGGAGTGGAGGGCTTCTACTGTGGCTATCCGGAGCGCTTAATTCTATGGAAACCAATGCGGTAATAAGACCCATGACTAAAGCGGCAAAGTTGAGAGTTCTTTTACAGGGGAAGGAGACAATCATTGTCGCGGGAGCCCATAGCGCTTTGAGCGCGAAACTTGTGGAAGAAGCGGAATTTCACGCGATCTGGGCAAGCGGCTTTGAAATTTCAACCCTCAGGGGCGTGCCGGACGCCAATATTTTGACAATGGCAGAATTATTGGAAGTGGCCAAAGAAATTAACGAACCGGTCGCCATTCCGGTGATTGCCGACTGCGACAATGGTTTTGGAAATGCCATCAACGTCATTCGCGCCGTCCAGGAGTATGAGAAAGGAGGCATTGCCGGAATCTGTATCGAGGATAGTATTTTCCCCAAACGATGCAGTTTTTATTCCGGGGTTAAGAGGGAGCTTGTCTCTATCGAGGAACATGTCGGCAAAATACGGGCCGCCAAAAAAGCGCAGAAGGACCCTGATTTTGTGGTCATCGCCAGGACCGAGGCACTCATTGCCGGTTGGGGGTTAGAAGAAGCGCTTCGGCGTGCCAGGGCGTATGCGGAAGCGGGAGCCGATGCCATTCTCATTCATTCTAAAGCGTACGATTATAACGAGGTCAAAGCTTTTGCCAAAGCTTGGGAAAATGCGTGTCCCTTAGTTTCGGTTCCGACCACTTATTACAAAACAACCGTAAAAGAACTGGAAGAAGCAGGATTTAAAATGGTCATTTTCGCCAATCATGCTTTGAGGGCATCCATTAAGGCGATGAGGGAAACTCTCCATACTCTTCGCCAGTCGGAAACAGCGGGAGCAGTAGAAAATTCCATCGCGTCACTGGAGGACGTTTATGAATTAATCGGATTATCTGAGTTGCGTTCTCACGAAAAAGAATTTCTTCCACAAGAAGAACCTAAACCCCGAGCCATTATTGTCGCGGCGGGATTTGAGCAGGAATTGATGCCTTTAATCCAAGATCGCCCAAAAGGAATGCTGGATATTAAAGGAAAAACCATTTTGGAGAGGCAGATCGCGAGCCTCAGAGATTGCGGTATTCATGATATTGTGATTGTTCGCGGCTATAAAGCGGAACAGATTAACCTGCCGAATGTTCGTTACTATGATCACCCTCATTACGAACGGGGCTACATTCTTTCCAGCTTCTTCCGAGCGGAAAAAGAAATGGATGCTCCGCTGATTTTTCTCTACTCGGACATCCTTTTTGAAAAGGGAGTGCTGGAAAAATTGCTCGGCGCGGAGGGAGACATTTGCCTGGTGATTGACCGTTCTTGGCTTGAACATGGCCAAACCAGCCAAAATGCCAACAGGAAGCCGGAGTTAGTGGTCACAAGCCAGGTGCCTCCAAAGAGCCACCGGTTCATTCCCTCAATGGATTTGGAAGAGAAAAACCAAATCCTCAAGATCGGCCTTGATTTGAGTCTTTCGCAGTCTCATGGAGAGTTTATCGGAATGGCTTTTTTTTCCAAGAATGGGTGCCGGATATTAAGGGAAATTTACCATCAGGCAGAGAACAAATACCAGCAGAGCCCTTTTCATGGCGCCACTGATTTCGCTCACGCTTCTTTTTCGGGAATGATGCAGGAAATTATCGACAACGGGTTTCCCATCACCGCAGTCGAAATTTATAAAGGCTGGATAGAAATCGACACGCTGGAAGATTATCACCGCGCGCGAAGGATTCTTAATCCTTGATGTGCCACAGAAATTCCTGATCGAATTTAATCGCGAGAAATTATGGACCTTTGTCTAATCTCTATTCGAGGGACGGATGCTCTCCATCATTTTACGGAGGGAAATAACTCGGCCAATTCCGAATACCAGGGAGTTTATTGGGGGGTCGATGTGCCGGAAGAACTGCGAATAGGTCCGATGAAGATGATTTCTACGGAAGCATTGCTTGAACCATCAGATTTTGAGGAGATCGACAGAACCGTGTGGGATTTGACGCGGAATTGGCATGAAAATATCTCTCCTTTGGGAGAGTTTGTCGAATTCGATCTCCAGATGTTCTTGCTCAAGAGAGTAAAAAATCTGGCCATATTTTCTAAATGCGTCTCAAAATACCGACCAAGCAGAATCCTCTGTTTTGATAATACCGGTCAGTTATGGCCCGTAGTGGAATTTTACGCAAAGATGACGGGGATTTCTGTCCTGCGTGGTGAAGTCCCGCAGTTGGACCTTGCTTCGTGGGAGGAAAAACGGACGATCAAAAGCTGGCTAGTTCATCAATTCACGCAGCGGTTTCTAGATCCGCTGGTTCTTGGGTGGGTTGTTTTTTCAAGACGGTATCAATCCAGCGTTTGGATTGACGTAAAATTACTGTCCCAGCTTGAAGGTGTTGAAGACCGTTTCACCGTTCTGCCATGCATCATGGAAAAGGGGCTGAGGGTGCGGTTAGGGTTATTAAAAAAGAGGAAAGGGTACTTCGCACTTAGAAGCAAATACAGAAGCGGCATTTTACCTCTTAGCCGGAATCGGTTCCACGTCCTTTGGAAACGTTTCGATCATGATCCGGCATTCCGCTCGTTTTTTTCATTCCGCGGCATAAATTTCTATCCCATTGTCCGTCAAGAGTTGCGCGCTATTTTTTTATCTGATTTCCCGCGGATCCGATCCAATATCCAGCAAGTCCAAAGCAGGGCGCGACAGCTTCTCTCATGGGGGGTTGTGTTAAGAAACGAGTCTCGTGAATTGGAAAAGAGCTGTGTCGTTGCCGCCAAGGAGACCTCGTTGCGCTCGGTCGTTTTTCAGCACGGAGTTTTCGCGATACCGATACCCGATAGGAAAACACAGTGTGATGTGAGTGCGGTTTGGGGATCGTTTGGCTGCAGGTATTTACAGGAGCAGAAACATTTCCGCTCGAAGTGTGTCATAACGGGGAACCCTGAATATGACCGCTTGACGCCCGAGTTCAGGGAAAGTCTTTTTAGGAAAAAAGAATGGTGCCGGCAGCTGGCGCTGGATTCCCATTTGCCGATTCTGATCCTGGCTTCTCAAAGACCGCACTCCTTTTCTTCAAAGAAAACCGAAGATGAGCAAACACGGATGGTATCCGCCGTAATGAAAGCGTTGCAACAAATCCCAAGCGCCCAGTTGATTGTGAAAATTCACCCGTTTGAAAATGAACGTCCGATTTGCCACTTGGTTCGGAACTTCACCCAGAACGGCAGAGTCAGAATCGTAAAAAAGGCGGAACTTTTTTCTCTGTTGGCGTCAAGCGACGTCCTAATCACTTGTAATTCGACCGTTGGATTATCGGCCATGGTGCTGGGGAAACCGGTACTCGTAGTCAATCTTACCGGGTATCCGGATACAGTTCCTTATGTCAGTTCGGGTGCAGCCGTCGGGGTGTATCAGGAAGAATCAATTGCGGCGGCGATCGAAGAATTGCTCCTTGGAGGAAAGAGAGTTCAAGAGATGCTAGATTCTCAAAAGAAATTCCTGGGGGATTATGTTTTTAAAATTGACGGCAAGTCAACAAATAGAGTTTTTCAATTATTAGCAGAGGTCTCTAGCCGCCATAAGACCAGCCGGTAGAAGCTAACACCAGCGATTCTTCCTGTCTTCGGACTCCAGCTTCGATAATTTCACCAACCACAATCGTATGATCGCCCGCCGGCAGCAGATGGACTGCCTTGCATTCCAAAAAAGCAGGCGCCGGGATCAATAGGGGAGCTCCGGTTGTTTTTGTTTCAAATTCAATCCCGCCGATTTTATTTCCTTCGGTCTGCGGGTGTTTGAAGAATTTCGCGGCGATATCCTTTTGTCTTTTTCCCAGAATGTTAACCGCGAAAGTTTTGGTTTCTTTGACGAAAGAAAAGGCCATGGACTGGTTTTCCAGACAGACGCTGATCATCGGCGGCGTGAAAGAGGCTTGAGAAGCCCAGGTGATCGTTGCCGCGTGATTTTCAGAACCTTTGCGACAGGTTAAAACATAAAGCCCGTAGGTAAACATCCGTAACGATTGTTTTTTGACTTGTGGATCCATCATCCGCTCCTTTTTATCGGCTAGGTAAATAATTTTTCCGCTTCTGCGAGATCAAATCCATCAAAAGACTTTATGACCAAATCCGCCTGATTCAGTTTTTCGACAGGATAACTGTTCGTGACGGCGACGCATTTCATTCCGGCCTTGTGGGCCATCTCGATTCCTTCAATCGAGTCTTCAATCACCAGGCATTCCTCGGGCTGAATCGAAGTAAATCCCCGGGTGTGCTTGAAAAGCCATTCGTTCAATTTTCCGCAGGCCAAGTGAAGCCCCTCTGGATCGGGTTTCCCGTTGACCACGTCCTCGGCGCTGACAATCACCGCGAAATAGCGAAGCAGGTGGGCGTGCTTGAGGGCCTGTTTAATCTCTGAACGCCTCGCGCCGGAAACAATCGCCATCCCGCAGCGGCTGGCCGCTTTTTGAATAAAATTCGCGGTTCCCTGAAAAAAAGCGAGGCGGCGGCCGATTTCCTTTTGATAAAGTTTTCCTTTCCGTTGGACGAGTTGTTTGAGTTCTTGTTCCGTGGCTGGTTTCCCGTAGTCTCTGAAGATTTGGCGGAAACAATTTTCGTCATCCATTACCAGATATTTCTGATAATACTGTTCGCTGTTCAACGGGATTTGGCAGTCGGCCAGGATTTTTTGATAAAGTTCCAAATGGAAAGGCTCATCGTTGAGGATAACGCCGTTAAAATCCATCAAGATCGCGCGGAGCATGAGGCCATTATACCGAAAAACGGAAAAAACATCATTTTTTTGTGGACACTTCGCCCACGCGTGATATAATGTCCCACAATGGGGATATATCCCTCGCCTTTAGGCGAAAACTTGAGT
>CAYJQR010000085.1:0-7853 GCA_964372345.1 uncultured Planctomycetia bacterium
ACACCGGTGCAGTTAAGAGAACTGGCCAGAAAATGGTTTAAGGATGACATAGAAAAAATTTATGGCGTCGCTTCGGCGACGATCTCGGGAGGAACGGAAGAGCAAATATTGGTGGATGTCGACCAAGCGAAACTCCGTGCGGCCGGCGTGTCTATTGTCGAGGTGTCCGACGCGGTAGGCGCCGCTAATCTTAATTATCCGGGGGGGACGATCAAGGAAAGTTTTTATGAGTATCTCGTGAGGACTTTGGGGGAGTTTAAACACGTGGAGGAGGTGGGGCAAGTGCCCGTGAAACGCGAAAACATCAAAGAATCCAAGGACCCTAGAGTGATGCAGGAAAATGAGAAAAATCCCTCCAACCGTTTGATCCTTTTGAAAGATGTCGCGGATATTGAGCGCACCGTCAAAGAAAGAACCAGCTATTCCCGCTACAATTTGAAAGATAATGTCACTATTTCGGTGCAGAAACAGGCCCAGAGTAACACCGTGCAAGTAGTCGGGGCGATCAAGAAAAAATTAAAAGAACTCAAAGATCAACTCCCCAAAGATATTCAAATCGACATTGTTTCGGATCAATCCAAGTCGATCAACAACGCTCTCAATGGCGTGAGAGACGCGGCCGTTCAAGGAGGATTTCTCGCATTTTTGGTTTTAGTAGTTTTCTTGCGAGATTTTAAAAATTCTACGCTAGTCGTGTTGATCACCCCCGTTACCGTTCTGGCGACTTTTACTATCATGTATTTTATGCATGTTTCACTCAATGTCATTTCTCTCGGCGGTATCGCACTGGGTGTTGGCATGCTTTTGGATAACGCCGTGGTCGTCATCGAAAATGTCTATCGAAAATTCAGGGAAAATCGAGAAAAAGGGATACAAGAAGCCGCGATCCATGGATCCGAAGAAGTCATGGCGCCGATGTTCGCTTCGACTTTGACGACGGTGTCTGTTTTTCTCCCGATTATTTTTGTCACGGGCATCGCGGGGCAGCTCTTTAAACAATTGGCGCTCGTCGTCGTCGTGACGCAGGTCATTTCGGCAGTCATCGCGTTCACTTTGCTTCCAATGCTGATCGATAAAGTAGGTAAAACCTCTTCGTTGACCAAAAGAGACATTCACGAGGAAGGTGGCGCACGGTCTATGACCTTCATAGAGTCCCTATTAGAGAAGCTTTCAAGGCCCATTCAGTTCATTGAGCGGGCCTACGGACAAATCCTACCCGCTTTTATCAAAAGAAAATGGTTCTACTTATTGATCGTTCTCGGCATTTTCCTAGGCAGCCTTTTTTATTTAGTCTATGAAGTCGACAAGATTCTTCTTCCGAAAATCGATCAGGGAGAATTTATGGTTAAGATCGACTTGCCTGTGGGGACCCGAGTAGAGTTTACGAATCATATCGCTGAGAAGATAGAAAAATTTATTTCACAAAACCCTGAAGTAAAGGTCGTTTCAGTTGTTGTGGGATCCAACAAAGGCGGTGATTCCAAACAAGTGATTGAGAGCCTTAGCGCGAATCAGGCGCAGATCACCGTGAATCTCAAAGAAGAAAGGGAAAAAGCAACGGATCTGATCGTTCAAGAGTTGCGGCAGCATTTCGAGTTGTCTGAAGGCAAAGAGGAGATCCGGCCCGCGCGGCTGAGTTATATGTTGAATGATTCGGCCTTTGGCGTGGGCGGAGGAAATGACGCGCCTATTGTCGTCAATATTAAAGGGCCGAAGCTTGAGGAGTTAAAAAACTTAACGCTCCAAATACAGGATAAAATATCGGGCATTCCCGGCGTCTATGGAGTGACCAATAGCCTTACGGAACCGTTCCCCGAAACCAAACTCATTATTAACAAAGACCGAGCCAGTTTCTATCGGTTGTCCGTTGTCAATATCGCGCAGGCCGCCAATATTGCGATGAAAGGGATCACCGCCAGCAAGTTTAAAGAAGAGGGCCGGGAAATCGATATTCGTGTCCAGCTCAAGGAAAAAGACAGGGATGAGTTTAAAAAACTGGCGCTCTTGATGGTGCACTCGCCGCTCGACTTGGATGTACCTCTCGGTGATTTTGTACAGTTCGTGAAAGGAAAGGGCCCGAGCGAAATAAAAAGAGAATCTCAAGAAAGAACCGCCAAAGTTTTTGCCAAAATATACGAACGAAGCCTCAAGGATGTCGTGCAAGAGGTTCAGGCCGAAATCGACAACCTGGATGTCCCTAATCGTTACGTGATCCAAATCGCGGGCGAAAGTCAGGAGATCAAAGAATCTTTTTCGAGCCTGTTCTTTGCCCTGATCCTTTCGGTGATTCTGGTCTATATGATCATGGCCGCGCAGTTCGAATCCTTGTGGCAGCCCTTCATTATCATGTTTTGCCTTCCGCTGTCACTGATCGGCGTGGCGGTGGCGCTTTGGGCGTTTCATACACCGATCAGCATGGTGGCGATTTTGGGGATGATTCTCTTGGGTGGTATTGTCGTGAATAACGGCATTATCCTGATCGACTATATGAACCAATTGAGGGCTAAAGGAATGTCTCTGTACGACTCGACACTATTGGCGGGTAAAACACGCTTGAGGCCTATTTTAATGACTGCTTTTTCTTCGGCGTTTGGAGCGCTTCCGTTGGCGCTGGCTAAGGGAGAGGATTCTCTCCAGGCTCCTTTAGGTATCACGGCGATCGGAGGTATTTTAATAGCGACGTTTTTGACACTGGTCGTAATTCCCGCTATTTATATTGGCACTGAAGAGATAGCAACCAAGTTCCGCAAAAAAACGCTTAACGCATGAGGAAATTTTAACGGATGAACCTTCCTGAAATTTCCATAAAAAAGCCTATCACCGTTTTTATGGTGGTCTTGATCGTCCTGCTCTTCGGTGTCGTTTCTTTGACGAAACTGCCGGTCGAACTTTATCCCAACACGTCTTTCGGTGAAATCAGTATTATCATTCAGGTACGCGGTGGAATTCCTCCCACGGAAGTGGAAGCGCTTGTCACAAAACCCATCGAAGAAGCGGTCGCGACAGTCAGCAATTTAAAACAACTCTTGTCGATCTCCAAAGAAGGAGAGTCGACGGTGGTTTTAAGCTTTTTCCCTGGCGTGGATATGAATTTTGCGGCGCTCGAAGTGCGTGAAAAATTTGCCAAGGTTAAAAATCAACTCCCCAAAGAAATAGAAAAACCGGTCATCGCGCAGTTTCAACAAGGGGATGTGCCGGTGTTTATCGTGGCCGCCACCAGCGAATCACGAACCACGGAAGAAATAAGAAAAATAGTCGATTTTCAGATCAAAGAAAATTTGAAACGCGTTTCGGGCGTTGCCAATGTCGAGGTTGCCGGAGGCCGGGAGAGAAAAATTTTAGTCGAGGTCGATCAAGTCAGGCTCGCCTCTTACGGGATCCCTATTGATGAAGTGACCGGCCTTCTTGGCAGCAATAACCTGAATCTCCTTTCGGGGGAAGTCCGGCGGACACAGGACCGTTTCCTGGTCAGGGTCATTGGAGAATTCGAATCGGTTGATCAGATAAAAAATATGGGGATTCGACGAACGGAGACAGGCTCCATTATCCGGGTGAAAGACGTCGCGACCGTGAAGGATTCCTACCTTGATCCTTCGGAATATTCTAGGCTCAATGTACGTCCGGTCGTTACGCTGTATATCCAGAAGGAAAGTACGAAGAATACAATCAGCGTCGCCAAAGATCTTTTACTGGCCATTGAGGAGCTTAAATCACGCTTGCCGAACGATATTCATTTGGTCGTGACTTCGAACCAAGCGGAAGCGATTAAGAGAAATATCGATAATCTTCAGGAATCTTTACTCAAAGGGGTCGTCCTTATTATTCTAGTATTTTTCGTTTTTCTTTTTAAACTTAACACAAAACTTTTGGCCGTGGTCTTGGCTTCGATTATTTTCGCGCTTTTCGCGAAAGGAATTTTTCTCGAGATCTTTTTTGTTTTGCTGGTATTGACCTTGATCGTCGTGAAGAAATTTAGGTCAATTATCATCGTGACACTCCCTATCCCGGTCTCCGTGGTGGGGACATTCATCTTCATGAGACACGCGGGGCTTACCATCAATGTCATGACACTGTTTGGCCTGGCGCTTGGCGTGGGGATGCTTGTGGATAATTCGATCGTTGTTTTTGAAAATATATTGAAAAAACGCGAAGCGGGACAAGAGGTCATTTCCGCCTCCATTAAGGGAAGCCAGGAAATGTTCTTGACGATTGTCGCCTCCACCATCGCGACGGTCGTCGTGTTTCTTCCAATGATCTTCATGGGAGAAGAACTGAAGCAGCTCTACTCCGGGCTTGCCATGACGATCGTGGTCTCGCTATTGGTCTCGATGGTCTGCGCGGTGACTTTAGTGCCTATGATGTGTTCTCGCCCCGGTTTTTCCGGGTCTTATTCGGGAACTCATGAGTCTGAAAAAAAGGATTCCTGGCTTGTCAAATTTACCGCCATTGAAAGAAAATTTCTGTTCAGGTCCATAAGAAATAGAGCCAAGGTTTTCTTAGTTTCTCTAGGCGTATTTTTAATCTCGCTTTTTTTGATCTCGAGACTCGGAACCGAGTATTTGGGGAGCACGGAACAAAACAAATTCACGACGTATGTGGAAATGCCTACGGGGACACGCCTTGACGTGTCTGACAAGACGGTCAAAAAAGTGGAGGAACTGGCAAAAAAAATCAAGGAAGTAAAAAACGTGACCTCAAGAATCGAGCCATGGTCCTCTAAAGTCTATGTGGAACTAGTCCCTTCCAACGAACGTAAACGCTCGGTCGATGATGTGATCGAGGCCCTGCGTCAAGAGACCAATAAAATCCATCCGGCATTTATCTATTTTCAACAGGAGGAGCAGGTCGGGACCAAGGAAGTTATCCTTGAAGTGTTCGGATATAGCTATGAAAAATTAAGGGAAATCGCGATCGCGATCGCCAACCGCTTGGAGAATATTAAAGGCCTTACGGACACCAAAATACGCATGCGTGAGGGGCGGCCGGAGATGCAGGTCGTGGTCAATAAGAAAAAGACGGGGCTGAATGGCCTGAGTACCCAAGGCCTGGCGAATCAGATCCACGGCCAGATGAGAGGTTTCCGCGCCTCGGTGTTTCATACCGAAGGAAAAGAAGTGGAAACCATCACGCGGCTTGATGAGAAATACCGGAAGACTTTTAAAGACCTGCACAATCTCATTATGACCGCGCCTAATGGGGATCCCATCAAATTGGATCAGATCACTGATTTTAAATTTGGCTTAGGCCCCAGCGAAATCTGGAGAAAAGACAAGAACCGCATGATCCAGGTCAGCTCCAATATCGGGAAAATCCCGCTTAGCAAAATAGTCGATTCTGTAAAGGACAGTCTTAAAAATATTCCGTTTCCGGAAGATTATTTTTACCGTGTTGGGGGAGATTACCCACAGCTTGTGCGATCCAATAAACAGATGAAAATGATGATCTCTTTGGTTCTGGTGCTTGTGTACCTGGTGCTGGCGTCTTTGTTTGAATCATTTTATCAACCCTTATTGATCATGGCTGCGGTACCTCTGGCACTTGTGGGCGCGGTAATCGCTCTCTATCTAGGCCCAAAATCCGTCGGTGTCGGCGCTTTGCTCGGAATGATGATGTTGGCAGGTATCGTGGTGAATCATTCCATCATGTTGGTCGACCGTATCAATTATTACGTGAAGAAAGGCAATTCCCCTATACGATCCGCGGTTTTCGCCAATCGCGACCGTTTGAGGCCGATTCTTATGACGATGGCTTGCACGGTCCTTGGGCTTTTTCCGATGGCAATTGACAAAACGGAAGGTGCCAATCTCTGGTCGCCCTTGGCTCTGACCGTGATCGGCGGGGTTGTCAGCTCAACCATCCTCACACTGATGGTGACACCTGCGTTCTACACCATCGCACAAGATATTCGCCGTTATTTTAAGCGGGGTGTAAATTTTAAGATTTTCCTCCAAAAAGTAACTCATATAATCCCAGTAAGTAAACCATAGCTATAACTCTTTTTATCAAATAGAGTTATATTATATATATGTTCTACTAACAAAATAACAACATATGTCAAAAAGAGACGTTATTTTGTAGTTAGTAGTTACAAAATATAGTATATTTATTTGATAAAGAAAGATAAATATGCCATAATTTAAAGTGGGATTTAAATGGCAAGCTTATTTGTAATAAGTAAATAAGTAAAATAAAAAAGAATTTAATATCTGTTGAAGAATTAATTTTGAATTCAGTGTTGCTTCATAAAAATTTCTTTTTAAAAGGGTAAGCGATGAGTGTTCTGTCAATAGTTCATAAGACATACTAATAGTGCCTAATGATATGGTTGAAGCCTTAGAAAACTACAGCGAAGAAAAACCTTTCAAGAGCCGATGGCCCGTGTCGATCAAAGCCATAGCGTTGGCTCTAATTCTTTCATTTTCTCTGCAGGAAGTCGGCCACGTGGCGGAGGACACGCTATTCAAACTGCAACGGGAAAAGCAAAAAGAAAGTAAGTTCCTACCCCGGTATCTCCTCGAACAGCAAGCCAAACACGAAGATTTTATCAAGCAAAAAGAAGATGTGGGCGATCTGGCGAAGTCGCTCGAGGACGAATTTACTCAACGTATGAGGAAGAAAAAATCTTTGTTTGAAGACGATCGCCGTCGTGGAGGCGGTGGAGGTGGCGGCAAGATCCAGTACACGCTCAGTGAACAACAGGGCAATGACGGCATCGCGGAATACCTGAATGTTTACGAATATAAAGGCAATCAATTAACAAAAATCACCCAGTATCACGTGTCGGGCGCCAATATATCGAACTTTATCAACGCCGCTCGCGAGATAACCGGGGACGATGGGAAAAAGTTCAAAGCGGGTTTTCAGCTTTTTGACCGCTCAGCGCTCACAGACGACCGGATCGTTTCGGAAACTTATTTTGAGGATCGTGGCGGCGAGCGGCGCGTTTCACGCGTACTCTCAGGATTTGAGAATAAAATCCCCACCGAGATCTCTTTTTATACTTATTCCGGCGACACGCTTTCTGAGGTACGCACCTATTTCATAGGCGACGCGTATCAATCCCTCCAGGATCTACCAACCTTAAAACAGATTTCAGAAGATGCTCTAAAGTCCAATCCCAAGGTTTACTTGAGAAGTGTCAGCAAATATTCCGGAGAAAAAGACAAGGAGAAGGTTCAGACGACGCTCGGTTATGATTATTTCGGGAGGAATATTACCTCAAGTACGACTTTTGAATACGAAGGGGGTGCTCTTAGGCGTTCAACCACTTATCGGGATGTTGATCCGGCAGATGGTTCTAATGTTGACGAGGAGCTTGATGCCGATGACGAACCTATTCCGGCAACGGGAACACGGGTTAGATCAGTAACAGAGTATTCCGGAGAGGAGGGCAAAGAAAGAGCGGAGAGAATTTTGACCTATGATTTTAGCGGCGAACATATAAAAACGACCACGGTGAATCAGTTTAACTCGATGGGGGCGCTCACGGGGTCCACCGTCTATGTCACGTACAGAAACGGGGCTGTCCATTCCGTCGACGGGCCCGACGCGATTATCCGGTCGGTGTCCAAATATTTTGGCGATAAAGATTTTGAAAGGGTCGATAGGACCTTCAATTACAAGTATGACGGATCGGCAGTCAGGAATACGGAAATTTACAGCTATACCGGCAATCTTTACTCAGGCAAGGCGCTCCTGAACTCTATCAATTACAAAGGCGAAATTCTGGGCGCTCCGGGTAGCAGCGCTTCCGTACAAAACGTCAATCTCTTTTCAGGAAGCGCGGGCAATGAGGTCGTCGCCAACTCGATAAGGGCTCCGGACAATTTTTCTAGCGCTTCCGCCCAAAATAT
>CAYJQR010000086.1:0-7629 GCA_964372345.1 uncultured Planctomycetia bacterium
AAGGGAGGGGAGTGTAAAAAGATACCCCGAAGCTTGCTTCGGGGAGACTTCATTTCGAATTCGGACAGGTAATTCTTGGCGATGGTTACGTCCTGAACCGTAATATAATTCCCTTTAAAACTTGTCAACCCCATCAAAGGTTTTCCGCTGTCCGCGCGCTGGTGTACGATTTCGGCAGCGGTAGACCCATGCACGGCGTAATGTATCTTGTTTTGCACAGTCGCAAAAAACTCTTTGGTCAGGCTGTCGTCCGCCCGGTAGTCAATGCTGGTGGCGTAAATATCAGTTACTTTTTGATAAAAATTTCTTTCACTGCTTCGGATGTCCCGAATGCGCTGCAGGAGTTCTTCGAAGTAACGCGCCCGGCCGCCACCCGCCTTAAGCCGCTCATCATCCAGTGTAAACCCTTTTATGATATATTCCCTGAGCCTTTGGGTAGCCCAGATGCGAAACTGTGTGCCCTGCAATGATTTCACGCGATATCCAACCGAAATGATGACGTCGAGATTGTAATATTTTACAAGATACTCTTTTCCATCGGAGCCAGTTCGTCGGAATTCCCGACATACTGTTTTTTCATCAAGTTCACCCTCTTTAAGAATATTTTGGATATGTTCAGTGATAGTCGTGCGTCCTTTGTCAAAAAGTTCGGCCATCTGGTCTTGCGTGAGCCATACTGTTTCACCTTCAAGTGTTACTCGAAGGTTTGTGTGCCCATCTTCGCTTTTATAAATAAGAATTTGTGATTTTGAATTCTTCATACAATCTTCTCCAAATCCTCCTGCAGTGAGGGTCAAGCATCAGCAAAAATAAGGAATTTCTCCCTAAAAAATCAAAAACCTCCGCCTTGTGAGCGAAGGTTTTAATTATTTTTCCGCCAGAGGCGGATCCGCCGATCTTTTTGGCGGAAACGTGGCAGTTCCCCCTTCGAAACGTACCACCCAAGTTATAAACACTTCTTGAAAGAATACAATACCCGCCTCAAAAAAGTCAAGCGTTTTTATTGAACCTCTTTAAAAGCGCCCAAGCGCAATAAATAAAGCCCTAAATCGTAACCGAGGATCCACGGCCAATGGAATAACCATTCACCCGCCCGGCAATGACGGCGAAGAGTGACGCGGCGGTTGCGGATGAGCCGATCGAGATTCTCCCGGCTCAAGTAAGCCGCTTGGAATCGCCCGAGCCACGGCCATCGCGGCGTTGACGATTTGGTGGTCAGCCCGCGCGCGTGATAAGCCGCCGCTCGCGGGACAAACAGCCCCCTCCATCCTTTTTTCCGTCCACGCCAGGCAAGCTCCAAATCTTCGTAAAATAATCCAAAGGTCCCGTCAAAATATTCCCCCGGCCCCAGCGCGATCTCTTCAAACATCCCGCGGCGGTACAATCCGCAGGCGCCGGGGACGCTGAAGACCTCTTCATTCTCTTGATATTGGCCGCGAAATTTTTCGCCATGCCCCCGCTCGTGGGGATTCTTGGCGAGATTTAACGATTGGCCGGCGCTGTCAATAACTCCCCCTTCATCCCTCAATAACAAGCCGCAAACCATTCCGATCTTTTCATCCGCAGGGATTCCCTGAACCAGTTTTTCAATAAAATCGTCCCGCAGCACGACATCATTGTTAAGACTTAAAACCCATTCTCCTCTTGAAGCCGAAATCCCCTGGTTCATCGCGCCGGTGAAAAGACGGTTTTCCGGGTTGTGAATCCACCGGACTTGAGGATATTTTTTCTCCGTCTCCTCAACCCACGCCCCCTTTCCTTCGTTATTAACCACGATCACTTCCAGGTAGGAATAGGTCTGTTTGAAAACTGAATCCAGACATTCTAACAGCGCCTGCCGGCCTAGCGGCTCGCCTCGGGGCGAAGCCACTGGCAAAGCCGCTGGCTGGCCGGCGGCTCGCCTCGGGGCGAAGCCACGGGGATTGCCCGGCAAAGACCAGTGAGGAATGACGATGGAAACAACAGACATCATGAGCATTGGTCCCTTAAATCGGGTAAATCGGGGACGGTTCTGATTTTTCTGTAGGGGCGGGGTAACCCCGCCCCTACCTCTCGCTTTTCATCCGAGAACATCAACCCCGCGATGATCCACCAGTGATCCGAGACCTGCGGGATGGAAAAACTAAAATCCACCAGATTGTGGATAAAGAAAACGATGAGCGCTGTCTGAAGCAATCTGTCGCAATTTCGGGTTGTTTTAAAAAACACCGCCAGCCAATAAAAAAACCAAGCTCCCCCTAAAACGCCGAGCTCCGCCAGCAGCTGCAGGACGATATTATGGGCGTACCACGTTTCAAACGCCCCGGTTTGCCGAAAGTAGCCATACACTTCAGGAAACTGTTCAAACCCGACTCCCCACAGGGGAGAATAGCGAAACATCTCCCATGCGCTTTGCCAGAAATTCAAGCGTTGTACCCATGAATTTCTAACCGACGCCGCTTCTGAAGGAATCCCCGCGCGCTGAATCCATAAAAACAAACCGGCAATCATCAGCAAACAGGTAAAAATAAAAACTTTTCTTTTCTGTTCCTTCCTCAGCGACGTCGCCAATATCACCCAACCTATTAATAAGCTAAGCCATCCTCCCAGAGAACGAGTCAGGAATAAAGCCGTTAATAACGCGAAAGGAATCAACGATAAAATTTTTCTTTTGAATTCTTTCCAGAAGGATATTGAAACAAAAAAGATCATCAGAAGATAACTGGCGAACAGATCGGGTGAAAAGAAAGGGCCCAGGATCCTCCCTCGCCCTAAAAAATCGTTGAGATAACTCTTGTCGGAAGAAGCCAATTCATCAAGGCGCGCTCTTAAATAATGGAAATCAACATTCCACTGAATATTCGCCAGGACCAGCGTTCCCAAAGCGGCGGTCAGCAGCGCCGCCATCAGCCACTGGCGCTTTCCAGAGTCGGCGGCGTAAGTCCCGCTCAACAGGAAAAACATCCCCCCTAACGTGAAAGGAATCCACCGTTTTACATCCAGAGAATCGCGCGAATGGAAGAAAAAGGAAACTCCGGATAACAAAATCCATGCCATCCACACTTTAAACAGCGGGTGCCTAACAAGATTCCTTGTTCGCTGATTGAAAATTAAATGAAGAGCCGCTAAGGCAAGAAAAACCATCTCATAATAAAAAAATGCCGCCGGAAAGACCGCCTCCGAGAAGAAAGGCCTCAAGGCAATCATCGCCAGAGTTAGAACAAATAAAATGGGATTCATCTACCGCTTCCTTAATAAAGAGGGGGCTTGGGTAATCACTTCCCGTACCCCCTGCCAACGGTAGGGATTGGCGGCTAAAAAATAAACTACCCGCGGCAGGTCATAAAATAACATCGCCGGCAATCTCAGAAGAAAACCGGCCAACGACTCGTTTTTCAAAATGAGAAAATAACGGTTCCTCCATGAGAGGTATTGTTTTTTCTGGGGGCTGATCGGCGGAATCGAACTGCCGCCATTATGAAAACCGACCGCCGCCGGAACTAAGGCCGCTTTGAACTGTTTCTGGCGCCCCCTCCAAGAGAGGTCAAAATCCTCCCCATAGGCAAAAAAAAGCGGATCGAAAACCTCTCCTTTTGGGTTGACCGCCTCCAGCATTTTTCTTGAATACAGGGCCGCGGCGCCGCAGGGGCCGAGGATTTCAGATCGCCGATCGTACTGTCCCTGATCTACTTCTCCACAGCCGCGGTTGTAGAATCTCCGAAGAAAAGAAAGTTTCAGCCCGGCGCTGTCAATTCTTTTTCCCTCTCTATCCAATAGTTTAGGGGCGAACATTCCCACATTTTCTGGAAGCTTCTTGACCGCGTCGGCCAAAATCTCAAGACACTTTGGATCCAATCGCACATCGGGATTGAGCGCCAGCAGAAATTCCCCTCTAGCCAGCCGCCACCCTTCATTCACCGCCTCACAAAAACCGACGTTTTGGGCGATCTGTTTGACGACGCAAGGATACTGCCGGACCCACTCAAGGGTTTTGTCCACGGAATGATTATCCACGACGATCACCTCAAAATTCCGCCAGCTCTGCCGCCGTAAAGAATCAAGGCACGGCTGAATGGACTGCTCGCTGTTCCAAGTGACGATGACGACTGAGATGAACGGCGTTACCATTGAACTCTGAGACAATGATACTGCAGCCGCTGAAGCCACGTTCCCTGTTTTTTGAGGGTTTCCAAGATTTGCTGGTAAACCTCAGACGTTACCTTGAGATCGTTCTCTTCCACGGGAGAGGAGCTGTACCATCCTTTCAGAAAGGTCTGTTTTACTTTAGCGGCGTCTTGGATCGAAATCCGCAATCCTTTGAGGACTCCTTCTATGTACTCCGCCGGCGAGAGAAAAAAATCGGAAGCCCACCCAAACTTTTCCAAGAAATACCTCAAATAACTCAGCCACTCTTTCAAGAAATCCCTTGGATTTTCCGCTCTTAATTTCAACCAGCGTTTTCTTGTCCGGACCCGGTACCGCCAGAAAAAGATCAAGATCCCTAACGCCGTCAGCAATAATAAAACCAGTAAAATGGCCGATAAGAGCATCAGGACTTTCTGCCAAACACGGTAGAGGGGAATTTCTTCCGGTTGCGCCGGTTGTGTTTGCGCGGGAGGGGGCTCAGGCGGCGGCGTTTGAATAACCTCCGGCGGCTGTTCCACCGATGGATTCTCTTCTGTTTCCGCGGGTGATTCCTGCTGAGGTTCCGGTTTCTTTTGGAGCAGTTTTTCCATCTCCTCCAATTCCATGGCCGCCTTCTCCTCTTTGGATAGAGTACTCCCAACCCCTTTGACGTCAATGGGAATATTCCGCCCAATTGCCTCCATCAAAGATTTGGGCGGAGAGATTTTCCAGTCCGCGGTTGTCATCAAAAAACCTATCCCCAATCCGATCAAAAGAATCAGGATTCCCTCGCTGACTACTGAAAAAATCTGCCGGTAAGAAACAGACGCTGACGGCGCCTGCCACAGCCCTTTTTCCCTGTTTACAGTCCGAGCCCATTGCGATACCGCGAAAGAGAATCTTAAGTAACACAAAATGACCATCACCAACAGAATTCCCAGTAAAGCGCCGCTAACCGTTTTGCCAATGCCCATCAGCAGAAGCAAGAGCGACATCATCGTTACCTCTAAGATCATCGAATGATAGTGCCGTTCGAAAACCATCCCCCCCATCAAAAGCTGCATTGTCACCAGAGTGGGAAAAGGGTTCCAGTTAATGCCGGAAGTGATTTTCGATAAATGGACCAGCGAATTAATCACTAACAGAGCAATGACCGCGAAGATAATGATGTGCGCCCAATGACGGAGTGTCGGAGTGTTGATTTCAAGACGATAGACAACCCAGGCGATGACGGGAATGAAAAACAACATCAAGAGGGCTTCCTGTAATCCTAAGGCGCGGCTTCCGCCCAAGAAAACGCTGAATCCTATCAGCAGGAAGAGCGCCCCTCTCTCAAGAACGAGGGATGAAACCTTCAAGGGAATTGAATTGTCGAGCCAGTTCTTCATAGGCATACGGTTTTATCGGATAAACATGAGCGCCCAGATTCGCGTAGAGGTCCGCGAATTTAAACTGATCAAGCCGGTAGTGCGGATCGTTTATTTTAAAGGCCTCGGTGACAACCACCAACGCCACGATATCCACCGCTTTCTTCTTTAAAGCGGCAATCGCCTCAATCCCCTCCATATCGGTATCCAGCAGTGGAACCACCACGGTCGTATCCGGCTCAATCTGGTCTTCATACTCCCCGATCAATTCGGCCAGCGTCAGTTTCCCATTGGAAGAAACCGCCGCTAGAATCTCAAGGCAGTTCGCCAAATGCTCATGCCCTTTTCCGAGCGGGAGTAGAATGGGTTGTTCTCCATGAGCGATGAATTGCGCCAGAATTTCATTCAACATGAGGTATTTCGCGATAGAACCCATAACGCGAATGCCCACTTCAAGACTGCTCTCGGATCCCTTTCCTATATTCGCCTCGGGGTGAAGATCCAATAGCAGAGTTACTTCGCTCGACGCCAGTTTTTCAAATTGCTTGACGATCAACTCCCCTCTCTGAGCCGTCGCCCGCCAATGGACAACTCTTAACGCGTCTCCCTGCTGATACTCCCGATTGCTAAAATAGTCACCGCTGTCTCCCTGGCGATTCCCGGTCGCGAGCCCCATCTGCGCGGTTGATCCGGTCGGGAGCGTCGGGAAATCGGACAAGTCAAAAATCCGGGGATAGACGACCATTTTCCCTTTGGGGCGTAGAACTTTTTTATGGGTGAAGAAACCATAAGAGTCTCCTGTCTTAAGGACAACAGGTCCTAATTGATACACTCCTCTTTTCTGACAAGGCTTGGTGTAAGAAAACTCCGCGGGGCTGGTGAGAGAAATTCGCGGGGAATAGAGAAAAACATCCGGCTCCTGCCAGGCCGAGGGGAAGTGGTCTTTGATGAGCAAGTCCTCAATCTCCCGCTGGCTGGCCTGCCTCGCCTGCGGCTCAGTAAGGCGGGCAAGGTGAGAAAAACACAAAATCACTTTTGCCTCGTCCCCCTCCATCTGTTCTTCCTGGAGACGCCGCTGGCAGCCAATCCCCCCCAGAAGATTCCAACTCATTAAGCCGTTCCAGAGGATCATCGCGAAAAGAACTCCGCTGATAAAAAACCCAATCACTAGAGAGAAAAGCGCGGCAAAGAGAGTAAAAAAAGCCCCGATCACTAAAACCCCCGCGGCACGCCGAGTCGGCCACCACATCTAACCGATTTTTACCTTCTTGAGGAGTGATTCGATTAACTCTTTTGCCGCGATTCCTTTGACCAGGGCGCGTGGATGAACTGTCAGGCGGTGCCTCAATACAGGGACGGCCAGCCGCTTGACGTCTTCAGGGACGACATAATCGCGTACCTCGAGTAGCGCGAGGGCGCGGGAGGCGTTCATGAGAGCGATGGAAGCGCGCGGGCTTGCCCCTAAACGGATATCGGGATGAGAGCGAGTCGCCTGAACTAAATCAACGATATAACGCCGGACCACCGGGCTCAGCTCGATCTTCAACACCTTCTGTTGTAAAACCCGCAATTGCTCCAGCGTCAACACCTCCTTGGCGGAATCAATCGGATGGGATTCTGATTGGCGCTGGATGATCTCGACTTCTTCCTCGACTGTCGGATAACCCATGTTGATTTGCATGAGGAAGCGGTCCATCTGCGCTTCGGGCAGCGGATAGGTGCCGCGGAACTCGACCGGATTCTGCGTGGCAATGACAAAAAATGGGTCGGGAAGTTTGTGCTCTGTCCCGTCCATGCTAACTTTGAACTCCTGCATACATTCTAGAAGACCCGACTGGGTCCGGGGAGAAGTCCGGTTGATTTCATCGGCCAGCAGAATGTTGGTGAAAACCGCCCCTTTCTTAAATTCAAACTCCGTCGTCTTCTGATTGTAGATCATTGAACCGGTCACATCCGAAGGGAGTAAATCGGGGGTAAACTGCAGACGGCTGAATTGCGCTTGAATGGATTTCGCCAGCGCCCTGGCAAGCATCGTCTTGCCCAATCCGGGAACGTCTTCCACTAGAACATGCCCCCGGCTGAGCAGTCCAATAACGACCAAATCAATCACTTGCCGTTTTCCAACAATAACCTTCTCAATATTCTGAATGAGATAGTT
>CAYJQR010000087.1:0-7625 GCA_964372345.1 uncultured Planctomycetia bacterium
CTTAGATGTCTCTACGGTTCTGATCTCACCGACATTCTTAAATGTCTTGACAGGGGCAGGTCATTAATAACATAACTCTTTAAAATATAATAGGTTAGAATAGTGTCATCTGACTAACGCTAAGAACAACGAAGCGATTTGAGCGGAATCGTATTGATGGACATAAGTTTGAGCCGACTCTCCCATTTGCCGCCGCAGTTTGGGTTCCCCGATCAAGCGGAGCAACGCGCTGGCTAAGGCATTGGGATCGTCGGGTGAAACCAAAAATCCTTCTTTGCTTTGACGCACGACCTCCGGCACGGCAGCCGCCCGCACCGCCACAATCGGTTTACCGGCAGCCATCGCTTCCAGGAAAACAATGCCAAACCCCTCCTGGCGGCTGGGGAGACAGAAAATATCACAGTTTTTATACTCCTCTGCCAGTTCCTTGCGGGCCCGGCTCCCCAAGAAGATGACCGATTCCCCCAATTGTAACTCCTTTGCCAGCGCGAGCCATCGCCGATATTCCTGTCCTGTTCCGACAATCCGCAAACGCGCGTCAGGTTCTCTTTCTTTGATCTTCTTCCAGGCACGGAGCAGTAATCCCAGATTTTTTCTGGGATACATCCGGCAGACCGTTAAAACAATCACCCCTTTTTTGTCCTGCCGATCGGCCGCCTCGGCTAAAAGCCACTCCCACTCCTCTAAATCAATCAATTCCGGAATAACTCTGATTTTACCGGGATAAATCCGATAGGATTCCTGAATCGTCTTCCTGCAATGCTGGCTCGTCGCGACCACGATATCGGCTTTTTTCACATTTTTCATCTCCCATTTTGCCTGGAGACAAAGCAACCGCCGAACGATTCCCTTTTCCTGTTTTGCCTCATCCGCTAAGACCCCTTTGACGCTGACGATATAAGGACCGCTTGTTTTTAGGCGATATCCGTCGCAGTCGAATCCAACAACGATATCGAAAGATTCCATGGAACGGACCCGCCGCGGGACCTGCTGATTAAAGAGAAACCGTTTCAGGACGAAATTGGGGCACCAGAAATCAGGGGCAAGAACCTCTACGGAGTGCCCCAATTTTTCCAGAGCGCTCTTGAGTGTCGCGATACCGACGTAGGTCCCGCTTCCTTGAATGGAATTGAGCGGAGTGGCGGTGATGAAGAGGAATTTCATTCTTCTTCCACGCGCAGTCTTTCTAATACCGATAAATCTTCCAAGGTGGTGGTGTCACCGATGGTTTGATTGCCCGCGGCGATCTCACGCAAGAGGCGGCGCATGATCTTGCCGCTTCTAGTCTTCGGAAGCGCTTCACTGAAACGAATTTCATCGGGTTTCGCGATCGAACTGATTTCTTTGGCGACATGCTGGCGAAGTTTTTCTTTCAGTTCATCGGAGGGACTCACTCCTCTAGCCAGAGTGACAAAAGCGCAGATCCCCTGCCCTTTGAGTTCATCCGGTTTTCCAACAACCGCCGCCTCCGCGACCGTCTCATGACTGACCAGCGCGCTTTCGATCTCCATGGTTCCTAAGCGGTGGCCCGCCACATTGATGACATCATCAATGCGCCCCATAATCCAGTAATAACCATCTTGATCCCGTCTGGCTCCGTCCCCGGTGAAATAAGCTCCCTGAATCTGGCTCCAATATTGCTGCTGGTACCGTTGGGGATCGCCATAAATCGTCCGCAGCATGGACGGCCACGGTTTGCGGATGACAAGATACCCTCCTTGATTATCTTCGCATCGTTTACCTTCTTTTGTAACGACCTCAGCGATGATTCCCGGAAATGGACGCGTCGCCGATCCCGGTTTAGTCGCGATCGCTCCCGGCAGTGGAGTAATCATGATCGCCCCGGTTTCCGTTTGCCACCAGGTATCCACAATGGGACACCGCTCGCCGCCGATCACCCGGTGATACCACATCCACGCCTCGGGATTGATCGGTTCTCCCACAGTCCCCAGTAGCCGCAGCGAAGAGAGCCGGTGTTTCTTCGGCCATTCCTCTCCCCATTTGACAAAAGCCCGAATCGCCGTCGGCGCCGTGTAGAAAATGGTGACCTTGTATCGTTCCACAATCTCCCAGAACCGGTCAGGATTGGGATGATTGGGGGCTCCTTCATACATCAGCGTTGTCGCGCCGTTCGCTAACGGCCCATAGATGACATAACTGTGCCCCGTCACCCAGCCGATGTCGGCGGTGCACCAATAGATATCTTCCTCTCTTAAATCAAAAACCCATTTCGTCGTGATCGCCGTTCCCACCAGATAACCGCCTGTAGAATGAACAATCCCTTTTGGTTTCCCGGTCGTCCCGCTGGTGTACAAAATGAAAAGGGGATGTTCACTGTCCAGAGGAACCGGATCTAATTTGTCCGAAATTCCTCCAATCAAATCGTCCCACCAGTAATCACGCTGAGCTTTCATCGAAACGGGAGTCCCGGTTCTTTTACAAACAACCACTGACTGAACGCTGGGGGCCCCTTTGAGCGCTTCATCCACGTTTACTTTCAATGGAACCACCTGCCCGCGCCGCCATCCGCCATCGGCGGTGATCACGACCTTGGCTTGCGAGTCGTTGATCCGGTCCTTGAGCGCCTCCGAACTGAATCCGCCGAACACCACGCTGTGCGTCGCCCCGATCCGGGCGCAGGCGAGCATCGCGATGGCCGATTCCGGGATCATCGGTAGATAGATAATGACCCGATCCCCCGCCTTCACACCGAGTTTATCCTTGAGAACATTACCGAAACGGCAAACTTCGGTATGGAGTTGACTGTACGTGAAGGTTCTTCGATCGCATGGTTCCCCTTCCCACAGAATAGCAATTTTATTTTTTCGGACCCCCTTCAAGTGCCGGTCGAGGCAATTCGCGGACAGATTCAACTTCCCGCCCACAAACCATTTGGCGAAAGGGGGATTCCATTCCAAGACCTGCCGCCACGGATGATCCCATCGCAATTCCTTCGCGATGCGATCCCAGAATCTTTCCGAATCCCGCGCCGCTTCTTGATAGAGTTTCTCGTATTCGGCAAGACTCTTGACGCGCGCCTTTGATGAAAATCCGGCCGCGGGTTGGAACAGGCGCTCTTCCTTTAACACCGATGTAATTTCATCCATGTTGACCTCTTTCTTTTAACTTCAATTTCCTTTTTAAAAAATCGAACCTGGCAAGTCCCGCTATGATCAGAATGAGCAAAGCAACATACGCCGTCAAAAACCTCCTGTCCTGATTCAAACGACCCCAGAAAATTTTACCAGCATCCTGAATGCTGCCAACCCACGAGCAGCAGGTAATAAAGGCGCTGTTCCCATCTTCAGGACGATGATCAAGGTAAAGAGTCCCTTCGGTCAGCCCCGTATAATGAGAAGCGTTGAACTTCCCGATTTGAAAAATACTTTCTAAGTCCTGGCTCTGTTTATCTCGCAGAAATTCCAGGTAAAAATAGTAAGTCTTTCCCGCGGAGTCATAAATCGGATCGAATTCCACGTAATAGAAGAATTCATTTCTACCCCAATCTGTTTTTTTCATGAACGGATGGTAGGGTTTTCCCTGAGGCCTGACTTGCGCCCCCTTGATTTTCACGGCAACAAGATCATGGATCGTTTTGGGGGTTTCCTTGAGGTGGAAGATTAATTCCCCTTCTAATCCTTCCCGGGGGATGGAAACAAAAAAGCCGACGCTGGAAAGATTAGGGAAGTTGCAACGAAAACTCTGACCTATCGTTTGATGTGATGAAAAAGCAATCAGATCGTCTGGGCGTTCAACGCTTCCGATATCACGAAACGCAAGAAAATGAGGAGGTAACTGCGCCATCCCATTAGCAATACCCGCCGCCAAAGCAGCCATTAATAAGAATCCAGTCAACAGGGTTTTTGCCATCTAAAGACTCGATATAGAATTAATCCCATCACCGCTAACGAGAGGCGATAACTCGT
Organism: uncultured Planctomycetia bacterium; assembly: GCA_964372345.1. Classification (GTDB taxonomy): domain Bacteria; phylum Omnitrophota; class Gorgyraeia; order JACOVV01; family JACOVV01; genus JACOVV01. Next base: position 3,927 of record CAYJQR010000087.1, read on the forward strand.
TTGATGAACCAATGATAAAAGCCATGGAGAACCTGCTAAGAAAGAATCAAGGATAGGAAGACTCGCAAAAAAAGCCGGGCAGACAGGCGATAGCAACCCCCACTGGACTTGATTGCCGGTCAAACGCACTTCGGATATGAAAAGCAGAAATAATAAAGAAAGCCATCCCAGTTTCTGATCGCGGCTGATCGCTAAAATCAGAAAAGGACTTACCCAGGTGAGGTATCGGAATTTCATCAACCCCACGAGCGCGTAAAGTAAAAAAACTAAAAGCATCAACTTGCCTAGGAGGAAACCGATTTCCTTTTTTCCTCTTTCTCGATAGGCATAAAATAGTAAGAAACCATACCCGGCCATGAAAAACGCTTTCCTCAAGAACCCTCCGGTGACACTGTCTAAACTTGATATAAAGACCGAATCCAAAACAGCCCCTTTCGAAGAAAAATAGAAGGGTAATAATATAAGGATGAATAAGAGGCCGGCAATTCCTGTCAGTTTAAGCTGTCCCCTGATGTTTTTCCCCGACAAGAGAACAACCAGCGGAATAAAAATAAATGGATAAACTTTGACGAGCCCTCCCAGAACCAGAAAGACAATCGCCCATGCCGCTCTTTCCCGAGAAGCGCAGTAGAGAGCTGCTACCGTAAAAAAGACAGTGATAATTTCCATCTGTCCAATCGCGTAAACGCTATGCAAAACTAAAGGATTCAACATCCACAATTGGTAGCATCGAAATCCTTCCTCGCGATTCCTGGCCAATTGCAGAATTAATAGAGCGCTTGCAAAATCAAAAAAGAGATATGGGGTTTTCAAGATAAAGAGCGTCCTGAAAAGCTGAAAACCGCCTAAGAAATCGGCATAGTGGATCGTCCCTCCTCCCTGCGTGAAAAACCACGACCCAAAGACGCCCATAATAGAATCAAGTTCCGGCAGGAAATTTTTTAACACGAACAAAAAACAGGCCATTAAAAAATACCCCACGGGTCCGTAATAGGTCGCCGTCATCCCGGGAGCCGTCTCCCGGATAAAGCGATAAATATCCCAAACGCCGTGGCGGATCAATTGGTAAGGGAAATAATTGATAAAAAAGAGATCGATCGTGTGCAGGGTGAAAGGCATCAGGATCAATCTCAGGAACAATCCTACCAAACTCCACTGCAGGATTGTTATTTTGAAGACCCTGTCGCCGTAGTCACTGCTGGAAAACTTGGCCATTTTTACGCGGGTAATTTCGATTGCACCGCTTGCACGACAAGCTGTACCGCTCATCTCGATTTGAGAAAGAGCGCTCATTCCCTAAAATAACTCCGCACTGGCAGACGTAGCCCTTATGACGGGCAGGGATTCCATACACCAGATGAAAATCAGGGACGCTTTGAGTGACAACGGAACCCATCCCGACCATGGCAAATTGGCCGATCTCAATACCGCATCCTATGGTAGCGTTAGCGCCGATGGCCGCTCCTTTTTTGACAAGTGTCGGCAGGATTTCTTCGGTTGGCGAGGAGGGAGCCAAACCTTTCATGTCCGGCAGAAAAGCGCGAGGGAATTTATCGTTGGTAAAGACCGTCCCGGCGGAAATCATGACAAAATCTTCAATAGTCACTCCGGCGCAAATATAGACAAACGCGTTGATTTTAACAAAACTCCCGACTCGAACCCCATAAGCGATGTAGCTCTTCTCGCCAATGATACAGTCAGAGCCGATCTTGGCGCCGGCGCGGATATGAACATTGTCCCAGACAGCGGTTCTCGAACCCATCTCGACCCCCGCTTCAATGAGGGCGGTGGGATGCACTTTGACATTCAATGCTGCCGCATTAGCCATGATTGACCTCCAGCCATTTAAGAGTCCGGCTCGATTCGTACGCCGTTTCGATCACCTTCACCGATTCCAGACTGTCAATCGCGTCAATGACCGGCTTGCTCTTTCCCTGAACGCACTCGATGAAATTTTTGTGCTGATCAATAAATGCCTGCAGCTTGTTATATCCATCGCCGAAAACCGTCCAATTTTCTTTTTCGCTCTGGCGATACCGGGAAGTCTTCCATCCCACGGAAAGCATTCCGTCGGTGCCAAAAACATTAATGTAGAAATCATTCTCCTTATGGATACTCCAGCTCAAATCAACCCGTCCCCATACTCCACTTTCGCTCTCAAAGAAAAGCATGGCGGTATCTTCCACCTCGATTTTCTGAATTCGTTTTCCATGCTGCGCCTGGACCCGAGCAATCGGGCCCAGTAAATACCGCGCCACGTCCACCGCATGGCTTCCGTTATCAATCAATACCCCTCCGCCTGAAACCGCCTTGTTCGAATTCCACCGGTCCTGCATATTCACACGGCCACAGAAAGTGATTTCAAAGAGCACAATCTCCCCTAAGAGTCCTGATTCAATGATCCCCTTCGCCTTGATGATGTCTTTGACAAAACGGAACTTGGAAGCCATGGAGATCATCAATCCTTTTTCTTTGGCTTTGTTCACCATGGCCCGCGCGCTCTTAGAATCAACCGCGAACGGTTTCTCGCAGAGCACATGCACTCCCGCGGAGAGGGCGTCAATGCTCATCTGCGGGTGCAAGACCGGCGGAGCGCAGATACAGACGATATCCAGATCCTCCTGCTCCATCATCTGATGATAATCCTCGTAGGATTTACAATGGAACTGCTGGCTGACGCTTTCCGCCACCTTTTTGTTGGCGTCGGCAACAGCCGTTAAATTGGCCTCTTTAATGGACTGGATCGCTTCCAAATGGGTCTGGGCGATTCTGCCACAACCGATGACCGCGATATTCACCTTATCTTGACTGGCGGACATTCTTCACCGTTTCGATTAAGCTCCGGGCTATATACTCGACATGCTGTTGAGTGTAACGTTCGGTCCACGGCAATACCAACACCCGCGACAACGCCTTCAATGTCCCCGGGAAATCCTTGGGGTCATAGACCACTTCCGGTAATCCTTGTCTGGAAGATCCCTTGTAGGGAAACTGACTGGAACCATACGTCTCCCGGTTTTTAAAAACAGCGCATTCAAACGCCGGTTTTTGAATGTACCGAGGAGTCGATAAAATTCCGTATTCTTTTAACAAGACCGCCAGCTGGTTGACATTGACTCCTAATATTTCTTCATCGACCCGCAGACAATATCTCCAGTAGGTATGAATTCCTCCAGGGGTCACTTTCGGAAGATGTAATCCTTCCACTCCATTCAGCAATTGAGAAAGCAATTCCGCCATTTTGCGGCGGGTTGCCACCATGGTCTCCAATTTCCTTAACTGAGCCAGCGCCACAGCCCCTTGCAGATCGGTCATCCGGTAATTAAGGGCTAAAAAGTAGTGGTCCGGATTCGGATCTCCATAGCCCCATGCTTTATCCCGAAACAAGCGCATCCTTCGAGCAAGAGCATCGTCATTAGTAATTACCAATCCTCCCTCTCCGGACGTCATTTGTTTGGTCTGCTGTAAGCTAAAACATCCGATAGCCCCCATGGTTCCGGCGAGTTTCCCTTGGTATTTTGTCAGATAGGCCTGAGCGGAATCTTCGATCACGGGAATTCCGTGCCGGTCCGCGAGTTTTAGAATCGGATCCATATCGCAGGGATTGCCAAACAAATGGACAACAACGATCGCTTTGGTCCTGGGGGTCACTCTCTTTTTGATGGTCTCCGCGGTTAAATTGAGCGTGTCCGGATCGAC